>CADEHD010000250.1 GCA_902827055.1 uncultured Chloroflexota bacterium
CGCGAGCGCGATGAGCATCCCGAGGCCCAGCCCGCCGACCCACTTCTTCGCCACGTTCAGCCTCCGTTCACGCGCGGTCCGCCGCTAGTTGCGAGGATAGCCCTGTCGCACCTCGACCACCCGGCGCGTGCCGGCCAGGTCGCGGTGGTAGCGCACCTCCGGGGCGGGCGTGTCGCCGAGGGCGGCCGTAAGCAGGTCGGCCGCGAACGTCGCCTGCCCCGAGCCGACCTCGACGAGCACCGCGCGAGGGCCGTCGACCAGGTGGGCCGGGAGCTGGGCGCAGAGTGCGCGGTAGGCATCGAGACCGTCCGGTCCGCCGTCGACGGCGAGGTGGGGCTCGTGCGAGCGAATCACCTCGGGAAGCGCGTCCACCTCGTCCGAGGGGATGTACGGCAGGTTCGCCAGCACAACGTCGAGCGGCTCGCCGACCGGCTCGAGCAGGTCGCCGGTCAGCAGTACCACGCGGCCCTCGAGGGCGAGTCGCCTCCGGTTCGTCCCCGCCCACGCGAGCGCTTCGCTCGACGCGTCGATGGCGACGACCTGCGCTTGCAGTGCGTGGTGCGCGATCGACAGCGCGATCGCGCCGGACCCCGTGCCGACATCGGCGACCCGCACGAGGCGTCGGGCGTGGGGGTGCTCCCGGATGGCGGCGAGACCGGCCTCGACGAGTGTCTCGGTCTCCGGGCGCGGGACCAGGCACCCCGGCCCTACCTCGAACGTGAGCCCGTAGAACTCACGGCGTCCGAGGATGTACGCGAGCGGCTCGTGCGCCAGCCGCCGCAGGAGGAGCGTTTCGAAGCGTCCGAGGACGGCCGTGTCCGGTACCTCGGCGCCCGAGGCGAGCACGTGCACGCGGTCCCACCCAGCGGCCTCGCCATAGAGCAACTCCGCCTCGAGACGGCCCTCGTCGAGGTCGTCGGCGGCGCGCGCAGCGACGAGCTGGCGCGCGGCCTCGAGCAGCCGCCCGCTAATCCGAGGTGGCACGGGTAGCCATCTCGGTCGGGTAGCCAAGTGCACGAAGACCAGCCGGCGTCATGCGACCCTCGCTGATGAGGTTTGCCGCGTGGGCGTGATTCCTCGCGGACGTGGTGCCGGGCTTGCGTCTCGGGGTGAATCGCTGGAGGTACGAGCCTGGCACGTCGCTGCGCTGTCTCGTGCTCTCGCTCCACCCGAAGCACAGCCCCTCATCGAGGACATCCGCGAATGACACCGAAGCGACGCCGGATCGCTTGGAGCAGATCCTGACGAAGGTCCCGGGCGAACTCGCGTGATTACGAGTCAGCCACTCGCGCAATGCGTGGGCCGAGGGGAACGCGACGATCGACAGTCCCGAGGTCGCCGCTGTCCCCCCGCCGCTTCCGTCGGCACTCCCGGACGCGCTCACACGCCGGCGGCCTGGAGGAGCTTCGCCTGCTCGTCGACCGCGACTGCCTCGATGAGCGGGTCCAGCTCGCCGTCCATCACTCGCGGCAGGCTGTGCACCGTGAGGTTCACGCGGTGGTCGGTGACCCGGTCCTGCGGGAAGTTGTATGTGCGGATCTTCTCGGCGCGGTCGGCAGTGCCCACCTGCGCCTTGCGCGCGCCGGCCTGCTCCGCCGCCTGCTTCGCGCGCTCCATCTCGTAGATTCGAGCGCGCAGGTGCGCTTCCGCCTTCGCGCGGTTCTTGGCCTGCGAACGTTCGTCCTGGCAGATCACCACAATGCCAGTGGGCTCGTGGGTCATGCGCACCGCGGTCGAGACCTTGTTGACGTTCTGCCCGCCTGCGCCGCCGGAGTGGAAGATGTCGATGCGGACCTTGGACCAGTCGATGTCCACGTCCACCTCGTCGACCTCCGGCAGGACAGCGACCGTGGCCGTCGAGGTGTGGATGCGGCCCTGGGTCTCCGTCTCCGGCACGCGCTGCACGCGATGCACGCCGGACTCGTGCTTCATGTACCGGTAGGCCTCCTGGCCGTGCAGCTCGAAGGTGATCTCCTTGTAGCCGCCCGCGGCGGCCTCTGAGGTGTTGATCACCTCGGTCTTCCAGCCACGGCGCTCGGCGTAGCGGATGTACATCCGGAAGAGGTCGGCGGCGAAGAGCGCGGCCTCCTCACCACCGGTGCCGGAGCGGATCTCGACGATCACGTCCTTCTCGTCGGCGGCGTCGCGCGGCAGCAGCGAGAGCTTGAGCTCCTGCTCCAGCTGCTCGAGTTCCGGGCCGAGCCGCTCCATCTCCTCGCGCCCGAGCTCGCGCTCGTCCTCGTCGCCGCTCCCCGACATCGTGCGGGCGTCGGCGAGGGCCTCGCTCGTGTCCCGGTAGCGGCGGAAGAGCGCCACCACCTGCTCGAGGCGCGAGCGCTCGCGGGCGAGTTCGTTCATGCGGCGGTGGTCCGCTACCACCTCGGGGTCTGCGAGCAGCCGGTTCAGCTCCTCGAAGCGGGCTTCAATCTCTGCGAGTCGTTCCAGCATGTTCCGAGTCTAACAGCGCTCGGTCCCGTGGCCGAGCGGGCAAGCCCCGGCCGCCCGCAGATCGGGGATTCCCCGGGGGGCAGGTGGTCGTGGCCTGCCTCGTGAGTTCCGACACTACACAGGACGGGGTGCGAGAGCTCTGACCGGAGGCCCGCCCAGGTGCAGTCCCGCGAGAGCGCCGGAATCGGTGATGAGGTCGCGCTCGCACAGGCGGCCGCGGCTCGCGACGCCTCGGCGTGGGCGCTGATCTACGAGCGTCACTACCCGGCGATCTACCGCTACGTCCGCGCCCGCGTCGGCGCCGAGTCCGCTGAGGACGTGGCTTCCGAGGTGTTCGTGTCGGCCGTCCAGTCGATCGGGCGGTTTCGAGGGCAGCGTCCGCTCCTGGCGTGGCTGTACGGCATCGCGAAGCACCGAGTGGCGGACCACTACCGGAAGGCGCGCCCTCGTGAGTCGCTGATCGAACGTGTCTCGCGGTTGTTCGGCGACGAGGACGACGGGGACGCGCGCGCGGCCATCGAGGCGCTCGGCTCCAGCGCCGACGACCCCGGCGTTGGTATCGAGCGACTGGACCTCGGACCTGCGCTCGCGAAGCTGACGCGCGACCAGCGCGAGGTGCTGGTGCTGCGCCACCTCGTGGGTCTGACCACGCCCGAGATTTCGGCCCTGATGGGGAAACGCGCCGCCTCCGTGTACTCACTGGAAGCGCGTGCGCTCGCTGGTCTGCGCCGGCACCTGCGGTAGTCGGCCAGGGCAGTGCAAGAACTCCATATGGAGTCGCATGAGGCGACGAAATCCGGGCGTGTGGCGAGACAGACCCAGTGAGCCTGGGGAGGGCGCAGATGGCGA
>CADEHD010000251.1 GCA_902827055.1 uncultured Chloroflexota bacterium
GGCGCGCGGGCGCCTAACGGTCAATCTATGACGGGGTGACACGCGGGGGCGAGGGCGACTCGGCGGGCGAGGCGATGCAGACGAATCGCAACCTGCTCCTCTCGGACCACGCGAAGGCAGACTCCGATCCGGTGCTCGAGATCCTGACGGCGGACGTCGCAAAGTGCGGCCATGCGGCCACGGTCGGGCCTGTGGACCTCGAAGCGTTGTTCTACCTGCAGTCGCGCGGCCTCGAGTACCGCACGGCGCTGCAGTTGCTGGTAGCGGGCTTCTTCCAGTCGGCGATCGCGGACATTCCCTTCGAGGATGTGCACGAGAAATTGGCGGCGGTGGTGGAGGCGAAGCTGGCAACGGCCGAGCTGCGAGGCGAGGGGTAAACGGCATGACCATCGACGCCACGGGCACCATGGACGGCGCCGAGAAGCGCGCGCCCCGCGACCCAAGCGAGTACGACCGGACTTCGGACTTCCGCTGTCCGACCTGTGCACGGCAGGGCCGCGTGCAGCGCACGTCGTGCAAGCGCCACGAGTGGGCGAACGAGGCATGGGTGGCTCCGGTCGCGCGTCGGACGGCGGCCGACCCGACTCGCATCCGCAGGTAGAGACGAGGTCGTGCGTGGCTCGTGAGCGAATCGGCGACGCCTCGACGGTAGACCCCGGCCAGGTCCGGGTGCTGCGCTGTGCGGGCGGGCTCGAGATTGCGGTGAGCAACATCGACGGCGCGTACTACGCGATCGACGACCTCTGCACGCACGACGGTGGCACGCTCGGCGAGGGGCGGCTGCGCAACGGGCGCGTCGTCTGTCCTCGACACGGGGCGCAGTTCGACGCGCGCACGGGCAAGGTGCTGACGCTCCCGGCGGTGAAGAGCGTGCGTGCCTACGAGGTGACCGTCGAGGACGGCGCGCTGTACGTGGACTGCGACCAGCCCATCGAGGCCTCCAGATGACCATCGAGCGGCGGGCGTTCGATACGCGGTCGATCCGGCGGGATTTCCCGATCCTCAAGCGCGAGGTGCACGGGAAGCCGCTGGTCTACCTCGACAATGCGGCGACGTCGCAGAAGCCGGTGCAGGTGATCGCGGAGATCACGCGGTACTACCGCGACACCAACGCGAACATCCATCGAGGGGTGCATACGCTCTCGCAGGAGGCGACGCAGCAGTACGAGGATGTGCGCGAGAAGGTGCGCGCGCTCATCGGTGGGCGGCGTGTGGAGGAGGTGGTGTACACCTCGGGAACCACGATGTCGCTCAACCTCGTGGCGCGCGGCTGGGCGCGGCATCGCCTCCGTGCGGGCGACGAGGTGGTGCTGACCGAGATCGAGCACCACTCGAACATCGTGCCGTGGCAGCAGCTCCGTGACGAGATCGGGATCGTGCTCCGGTTCATTCCGATGCTGCCCGACGGCACGCTCGACATGGAGGAGGCACGACGGCTGATCGGGCCGCGCACGCGTTTGCTCTCCGTGACGCACGCCTCGAATGCCCTCGGGACGATCGTGCCCGTGCGTGAGCTGGCCGACCTGGCGCACGCGCAGGGCGCGCTGGTCTGCGTCGATGGGGCGCAGTCGGTGCCGCACATGCCCGTCGATGTGACCGAGCTGGGCGCGGATTTCCTCGCCTTCTCCGGGCACAAGATGCTGGGGCCGACGGGGACCGGCGTGCTGTGGGCGCGCCACGAGGTCCTGGAGGAGATGGAGCCGCTGTTCGGGGGCGGGGACATGATCCTCACCGTGACGCTGGAGGAGTCGACCTGGAACGAGATCCCGTATCGATTCGAGGCAGGGACGCCCAACATCGAGGGCGTGATCGCGCTCGGCAAGGCGATTGACTACCTGACGGCACTGGGAATGGACCAGGTACGCGCACACGAGGTGGAACTCCTCGACTACGCGCTGCGCCGCCTCGGGGACCTGCCGGGCGTGACGCTGTTCGGGCCCCCCGAGGTGGAGCGACGCGGCGGAGTCGTCTCGTTCGACCTCGAAGGGGTGCACCCGCACGACATCGGGCAGGTGCTGGACAGCCACGGCGTGGCGGTGCGGACCGGGCATCACTGCGCCCAGCCGGTGATGGCGGCACTGCGAGTGCCGGCGACGGCGCGCGCCTCCTTCTATATCTACAACACACCGGACGAGGTGGACGCGCTGGCCGAGGCGGTGGCGGACGCGGCGCGCTTCTTCGGTGGCGCGACTGGTGCGACGGGAGCCGCGCATGGTGGGTGACCCCGGACTCGATGAGCTGTATCGCGAGATCATCCTCGAGCACTACCGCAGTCCAAAGCGGAAGCGCCACCTCGAGGCGCACAACCGCCACGCGGACGGTTCGAACCCCCTCTGCGGGGATCAGATCGTGGTGGAAGCGCGCGTTGATGATGGGCGGGTGTCCGACGTGGGGTTCACGGGGCAGGGATGCTCGATTTCCCAGGCCTCGGCGTCACTCATGACCGACTACGTGGTGGGCCGACCCGTGGACGAGGCCCTTGAGGCCGTGGGGGCGTTCCAGCAGATGATGACGACCGGCGAGGCGCCCTCCGGGGTGGACCTGGGCGACATCGAGGCGTTGCTGGGCGTGGCGAAGTTCCCGGTGCGCGTGAAGTGCGCGTCGCTGGGGTGGAAGACGCTCGAGCAGGCGCTGAAGCGAGGCGAACCCGCCTCGGAAGCCGCGCCGGTGACGACTGATGAGAGGTCGATGTGATGGCTGACGCCGCGGAAACGACGACGACGCATCCCACGGTTGAGGAGTTGCGCGCGGTGCTGCAGACGGTGCAGGACCCCGAGCTGCGCATGAGCATCGTCGACCTGGGCCTGGTCTACGGCATCTACATCGACGAGCAGGGCGTCGTCACGATCGACCTGACGCTGACGAGCCCGGCGTGCCCGATCGGGCCGATGATCCAGGGGCAGGCGTACCACCTGCTGACGCAGATGGATGGCGTCGAGGACGTCGAGGTGAACCTGGTGTGGGATCCACCCTGGGATCCGAAGACCATGGCCTCCGACGAGGTCAAGCTGATGCTCGGCATCTGGTAGGCAGTCAGAAGGGACTCGCGAGAGTCCCTTTCCCTTGTCCTCGATACCTGCAGGCGGCACCGGTCCGACGTCGAGCCGCCGACCGGTGCGCGTAGCGAGAGGAAGCGACGTGGCCAGGCTCGTGTTCGCGATGAACCAGTCACTCGATGGCTACGTCGACCACACGGCGTTCGCGCCCGGACCCTCGCTCTTCCGCCACTTCATCGAGGAGGCGCAGGGGCAGGCGGGCAGTGTGTACG
>CADEHD010000252.1 GCA_902827055.1 uncultured Chloroflexota bacterium
GACGTAATGCTACGGGTGCGTCATGTCCTCGGGGCGGACGAACCGGTCGAAGTCCGCTTCCGAGACGTAACCCAGCCCGACGGCGGATTCGCGGAGAGTGAGGCCCTCGTGGTGCGCCTTATGCGCGACCTCGGCGGACTTGTCGTAACCGATGTGCGGGCTGAGCGCCGTGACGAGCATCAGCGAGGACTGCATGAGCTCGGCGATGCGCTTCGTGTCCGCCTCGATGCCGACGACCATGTTGTCAGTGAACGAGACCGCCGCGTCGCCCAGCAGTCGGATGCTCTGGAGCGTGTTGTAGACGATGACCGGCTTGAAGACGTTGAGCTCAAAGTGGCCCGTGGCGCCACCGATGTTCACCGCGACGTCATTGCCGATGACCTGGGCGCAGACCATCGTCAGCGCCTCGGCCTGCGTGGGGTTCACCTTGCCGGGCATGATCGAGGATCCCGGCTCGTTCTCGGGCAGGCGCAGCTCGGCGAGGCCGGCTCGGGGCCCGGAGCCGAGCAGGCGGATGTCGTTGGCGATCTTCATGAGGCTGACCGCGACCGTCTTCAGCTGACCGGACAGCTCGACCTGCGCGTCGTGAGCGGCGAGCGACTCGAACTTGTTGGGTGCGGTGACGAACGGCAGGCCCGTGATCTTCGCGATCTCGGCGGCGATGCGATCACCGAACTCCGGGTGCGCGTTGAGGCCCGTACCAACGGCAGTGCCACCCAGCGCGAGCTCATAGAGCCTCGGCAGGGTGCTTTCGACTCGGGCGATGCCGTTGCGAACCTGCTGGACGTAGCCGGAGAACTCCTGGCCCAGCGTGAGCGGCGTCGCGTCCATCAGGTGCGTGCGTCCGATCTTCACGATCGACGCGAACTCGAGCTGCTTCGCCTCGAGCGCCGCGAGCAGGTGACGGAGGCCGGGGAGCAGGACGTGGGTGACCTGCTCGGCGGTGGCGACCGACATCGCGCCGGGGAACACGTCGTTTGAGGACTGCGACATATTCACGTGGTCGTTCGGGTGAACTGGGTTCTTCGAGCCGCGGGTGCCACCGCTGAGCTCGATGGCGCGGTTCGAGATGACCTCGTTGACGTTCATGTTGGTCTGGGTGCCGGAGCCCGTCTGCCAGACCACGAGGGGGAAGTTGCCCTCGAGCTTGCCGTCGATGACCTCCTGGGCGGCGGCGCGAATCGCGTTGGCGCGGTCGGCGTCGAGCTTGCCGAGGTCCTGGTTCACCGTGGCAGCGGCGTGCTTGATGATCGCCAGCCCCCGGATGATCGGGCCGGGCATGTGCTCGTCGCCGATCTTGAAGTTCTGGAACGAGCGCTGCGTCTGGGCGCCCCAGTAGGCGTCGACAGGCACATCGATGGGTCCGAACGAGTCAGTCTCGACTCGGGTGGCGGGCTGTTCCGCTGTGGTCATCTGGGTACTCCTTCACGAGCTAGCGGCGTGGTTGCGAGGTGGCGAGCGCGCTCAGCGTGGGGTGGAAGCCGCACGCAAGCCGAAGAACAGCGGCAGGATGAACGTCAGTGCGTAGTAGAGATACACATCGAGCTTGTAGTAGCCGTCGTCCGGCTGCAGGAGCTGCACGATGAAGAGGTAGTCGAACACCACCGCAATCGCCGTCCAGGCCACAGCGACGATGGCGTAGCGTCCCAGCGTGCCCCGCTGCACGTGTCGGGCCAGCACGAGCAACGTGAGCACGGCGCCGATCGGCGCCACCACCCAGCCGATGAGCGCTATGGGGATGACGAAGAAGAACACAATCCCGAGGACGTAGCCCACCAGCCAGAGTGCGAAGCCCCAACCGAGGCCGTCCTTCAGGAGCGCCTGCATCGTGGCTCCTGTCGCGGGCAACCGGCGGGCGCCGCGCGGGGCGCCCACCGGCTGAGCATCGACTACTTCGGGGTGGCGGCGACCAGCTCGAGGACGGCCGTGCCTGCCTCGCGCATGCCCGCCAGCTCCGCGTCCGACAGCGGGATCTCGTGGATCGCCTCGACGCCGCCTGCACCGAGGGTGACCGGGGCGCCGACGTAGGCGTCCTTGATGCCCCACTGGCCCTGGAGCAGCGTGCAGCAGGGGAGGATGCGCTTCTCGTCGAGGAGGATCGCATCCACCATCTCGATGGTGGCCGCGGCCGGGGCATTGAAGGCGCTGCCCGTCTTGAGCAGGTCCACGATCTCGGCTCCGCCGCGCTTCGTGCGGTTGACCACCGCCTCGAGCCGGTCGGGCGCGAGCAGCGTCGTCAGCGGGACCCCGCCGACCGTGGCGTTCGAGACGATCGGGACCATCGTCGCCTCGGTGTGCCCGCCGAGGACCCACGCCGCGACATCGCGGACCGATGCGCCGGTCTCCATCGAAATGAAGGTGCGGTAGCGCCCGGAGTCGAGCATCCCGCCCTGGCCGACCACGCGGGCCACCGGGACGCCCGCCGCCTCGAGGGCGACGTGGCACATCGCGTCCATGGGGTTGGCGAAGATCACGAAGACCGCGTTCGGCGAGGCCTTCACAGCGTTGCCGATGACGGAGCGGACGATGCCGGCGTTGGTGCCGAGCAGGTCCTCACGGGTCATCCCCGGCTTGCGCGGGACGCCCGACGTGATCACGACAACATCCGAGTTCGCGGTATCGGCCCAGTCGTTGGTGCCCGTGACCTTCGAGGAGAATCCAACCCATGGGCCGCCCTCGGCGATGTCGAGCGCCTTGCCCTGGGGGAGGCCATCGACGATGTCGCACAGGACGACATCGGCGTAGCCGCGCGCGGCCATGATCTGAGCCATCGTGCCGCCGGTCATGCCGGCGCCGACGAACGTGACTTTCTTACGCAGGGCCGTACTCCTTCAACGCTCGCCCCCTGCCTCCGCAGTTGAGCGAGCCCGTGTGACGATGCCGCCCGCCGGGGACCTGGCGTCCCCTCCGGCGGGTGAGGTCGAATCCTGCGAGACGCCTCGCGCGGGGCTAGGCGCGCGCCATCGCGGCCTGGACGCCCTCGTCGAGCTTCTCGAGGAAGCCCATCGTGGTGAGGAACGGCGCATCGGCCGCGATCAGGATCGCCAGGTCCTTCGTCATGTGGCCGGCCTCGACCGTTTCGACGCAGACGCGCTCGACCGTGTCGGCGAACGCCTTCAGGTCCCCGTTGTCATCGAGCTTGGCGCGGTGGGCGAGCCCCCGGGTCCACGCGAAGATCGAGGCGATCGGGTTCGTCGAGGTCGCCTCGCCGCGCTGGTGCTGGCGGTAGTGGCGGGTGACGGTGCCGTGGGCGGCCTCGGCCTCCA
>CADEHD010000253.1 GCA_902827055.1 uncultured Chloroflexota bacterium
GCACCCTGGTTACCGCCGGAATTGCTCGCGGAAGTCCAGCTCGAGGCGGTACCGGACGTCCACACCTTCCTGATGGTCGAGGCCGACGCCGGCTGGTTTGCTGTCGACGCCACGTGGCCCCTCGCCGCAGGCAACCTCGGCCTGCCCGTCAACGCGACGTGGCAGCCCGGCCGCAACATGGCCATCGCAGCGGACATCGATGAGATCTACGACACACCCGATGACGAGGAACCGCTCGACTTCAAGGCACGCGTGCTCGACAACCACGTCGGCGAACCCGGGACCCTTGCCCGTGAGCGCCGCGAACGCTTCATCGAAGGACTGGCGCGCTGGCTCGACGAGGCACTCGCGCGCTGAGCTTGCGAGCCCGCGCGGGCGAATCCGCGCTCGGCGACCACCCGCATCCATCCGCTAGCATCGGCGCATGAACACCTCCACGCAGCGCGAGATGATCACGAACGCCCTGTCGATGGGCGCCATCTTCTCGGTGGTCATGTACCTCTGGACTCGCGACGTGGTCCAGGCCGCCGTCATGGCGGTCATCATGAGCATCACCATGTACATGGGGTACTGGGCGACGAACCGGATTGCCGCGCAGATCGCGAGGCGCGTGCGCCCGCCCGAGGTCACCCCCGAGCCACTCGCGCCCACCACCGACCGTCCCGAGCACGTGCAGAGGCGTCGGTCGCGCCGTCGTCCCCGCGGTCGTCGTCAGCCGGAGTAGCGTCCGAGCTCGGCGGTGCGAGCCCGCAACCGGCGCGACTAGCTCTCGTCGAGGGCGATCCCGCGACCTGCGCTGATCGTGAAGGCGTGGTCATCGAGGTCGACGCGCGTGCCGTGCAGTGCGCGCACCGCGACGACTCGCTGCCGCCGACCCTCGCGCTCCACGAGCCGCAGATCGACGATCCCGTCGACCAGCTGCTCCTCGATGCCGAGTCGCGTCAGCCCGGCCGCACCATGCAGGCGCTGGCCCGTGATCATCGTCGTGCAATGCGTCTCTTCGAGGACGCCCCGGAGCAGGTCGGCGATGAACGAGGCCGCAGGCTCGCCCGAGGCACCCGGCCCCAGCGGCGGGTCAATCGCCACACGCTCCGCCTGGATCTCCTGCGCCGCCTCGACGACGGCCGCCACGGTGGCACTTGCAGGGCCGCCAGCCAGAGTCGGCAGACTCGGAGGCGCGGCCGGAGCAGCAGCCCCCGCCGAGGGTGCACCGCCGGCCGGAGGCGCCGCGGGCATCGCCATCGCCGGCGCCGCTGCCGGCACGGGCGCGCTCGGCGGCAGCACCTGCACGATGCGTGCGTAGCCGTCCTCGACAGCGCCGCGGAGGTCCCAGCCCAGCGAGGCCGCAGTCTCGAGGACCCGTCCCGGCTCGTCGGCTGTCACGTACACGCCGGGTTCGCCCTCGCGGATCCCAGCGAGAATGAACTCGAGGCAGAGAACCGACTTCCCGGTCCCCGCCTCCCCCGCCACCAGGATCGAGGCGCCGCGCGGCACCCCGCCCTCGATGAGCGCATCAATCTCCGCCACACCGATGGTCGTGCGCATCGAGCGCATCCTTTCACGGCGCGTGCGGCTCTCACGATGCCGGCGCGCGGGTCCATCGCCCCTCGGGGCACGCGGGCACTATATGTCTCTTACGCAAGGGCGACTACGGTGAAACCCCTGCTTCTGGCCGCCTCAACTGGCCGTACCCAGGCACGATTCGGCCACGCGAGAGGGCGGCCTCAGGCGCATGCTGCCCGAATCGCCGTCGCCATCTCCGCCGAGCGCTGGTAGACGACATCAGGCTCCTGGAGCCCGTTCGTCACGTACGCGACGGCCAGGTCGTGGCGCGGGTCGGCGTACCCCACCGAGGATTGCTGCCCGGCGTGCCCGAACACCCCGGCACCATCGTGGTAGTCGAACGGGTCTCCGGCCAGCCCGCTGAGGTATACCCCCAGGCCGTATCGCTTCGGGATGTCCTGGGAGCGGTCGCGAGGCGTTTCCGACTGCGTGCGCGTTGCCTCGGCGATGGTCTCGGGGCGGAGCACAGCGCCGCGTTGCCCTCGCGCGCTCGCGAGGAGCGCCGCGTAGCACTTCGCCAGCGCGCGCGCGGAGCCGAAGCCGTTCGCGGCCGGGATCTGGGCCCGCGCCACCACCTCGCTGTTGTACGCCTGCGCCACCCGCGAGGTCGAGCGGAGCGCCCCCGTCGGGTCGTGGCGCGTCACTTCGGACATCGCGTGAACGGGCACGCGTCGTCCCAGGTCGCGGGCGTCGAGGCCGATCGAGAGCTCGCTGTCCACGCCCAGCGGCCCGAACAGCTCCTCCCGCAGGTACTGCCGTGGCATCCGCCCATCGATGCGCCGCAACAGCTCGCCGAGGAGCCACCCGAAGGTGAGGGTGTGGTAGCCGACGTCGGCGCCGGGCTCCCACTGGGCGCGGACCGACGCCGTTTGCCGCACCGCGTACTCCCAGTCGTCGACGCGGTTCAGGTCGAAATCGGTCGGCAGCTGCGGACACCCCGCGCGGTGGCTCAGCGCGTGGCGAACCGTCGCCGTCGCCTTGCCGCCCGTACCGAACTCCGGCCAGTGCGCGGCGATGCGATCGTCGAGGCGCAGGCGCCGCTGCTCGATGAGCCGCAGCACAGCGATCGCCATCAGCGGCTTCGTGGAGGAGAACAGCAGCATCCGGTGGTGGCGGGTCAGGCGCTGACCGGGGGCCGCTTCACCGCCCACCAGGTCGAGCACCAGCTCGCCTCCGCGGTACACCGCCAGCTGCGCCCCCAGGTGCCACCCGCGCGCGATGTGGTCGGCGAACAGCGCCTCGATGTAGCCGAGGCCTTCGCGGGTGAGTCCGCGCGCGACGACGGTCATCCAGGGCCACCGGCGAGCAAGCGTGACACGAGGGCACCGTCCCCGGCCCGGGGGCCGAACATCATGCAGCCGTGCAATCCAGCGTCGCCGATCTTAGCCCATCCCGCCGCGCAGCCTCGATCAGGCCTCGTTAATCGCGAGGACGATCTTGCCGAAGTTCTCGTTGGACTCCATGCGGCGATGCGCCTCGGCCACCTCAGCGAGGGGGTACACGCGGTCGATCACCGGCACGATTCGCCCGCGGGCGATCAGCGGCAGCACCCGTCGCACGAACTCCTGCGTCAGCGTTGCCTTCTCCTCCAGGGGGCGCCCCCGGAGGCCCGTCCCGCGCACCGAAAGGCGATTCCGCGAGAGGGGACCGA
>CADEHD010000254.1 GCA_902827055.1 uncultured Chloroflexota bacterium
GTCATAAGCGCCGGACGCAACTGGGGCTGCTTCGTGCTGGCCTCGGAGCTGCCGCCTGGCCCCATGCACGCGCTCTCGGCGGCGGCGGCAGAGCAACGGGGAGCCGACTACCCGTCTGCTCTCACGCCCGCGACGCCCGCGGGCTTCCCGTGGACCGCCTCGGAACCCTCGGAACGGTGGACGCCTGAGCGCCGATGCGTGCCCGCGCACGGCCGGGCCCGCTCCGGCGAGTGGGTCCTGATTCACTCGTTCGGTGTCGAGGGCTGGTCGCCCGATCGCGAGCATTCGAAGTTCGCGTTCACCCCGCTCCATCAACCCGCGGACCTCAGGCATGTCGAAGACCCGCTCCGACTTGCGCTCACGTACCTCGATGACCCGCGGTCCACCTACGAGTACGTCGTCGTCGGCAGCGTGTTCGGACTCGACGGGCGTGACCAGCCTGCGGGCGCGGCCTTTGTCGCCTCGCCCGTGCCACCTAGGACCGGAAGCTGGCTGATGGTGGCCGAAAGCGGCGCGAACTGGGGGTGCTTCCTGCTCGAGGTGCGGTGACTCCTCGAGGGCTAGTCCAGGCCGAGGTCGAGCAGGGTCGCCGAGAAGATGTTGGGGAGCGCCGACACGGCCTGCTCCTCGGTATCAGTGAGCGGCCTGTTGATCCCCAGGACCATCAGCGCGCGGTTCTCCTTGTTCGAGGCCGACACGCTCATGTAGTTCACGTTCACGTCCCACTGGCCAAGCAGCGTGCCGACGCTGCCCACCATGCCGGGCTTGTCCACGTTCACGACGGCAAGGGCGTACGGCGAGCTCTTCGCCGCCAGCTCCATGCCCTCGAAGCCGGCGACCGAGACGGCGCTTGCGCCCTGCGAGGTGTGCGTGGCGTCGACGCGGACCTCGTGCCGTCCGCCGTCGGCGCTGTGCACCACTACGCTCACGAGGTTGGAGTACGGCGGCCGCGCGGGTGCGTGGTCCTCGTCGATGCGGATGCCGTGCTGCTCCGCGACCCGCGTCGCGTTCACGATCGAGAGTTTCTCCGCACTGACCCCCCGCAGGAGGCCAGTGATCACCGACGCGCGCAGCGGACCGGTCTCGTGGTTCGCGATCTCGCCGTAGTACGTGATCACCACCCGCTCGAGGCGGCCCT
Source organism: uncultured Chloroflexota bacterium (assembly GCA_902827055.1). GTDB lineage: Bacteria > Chloroflexota > Dehalococcoidia > UBA2979 > UBA2979 > RBC038. The sequence goes on from CADEHD010000254.1 coordinate 1,139, forward strand.
CGGCCAACTGGCGAGCCAGGCTGGCCGCCAGCTGCGCGGCGTCGAGGTAGGGCCCGATCACGGCCATGGTCTCGGGGTCCACGCTCGGCACATTCACCGCGAAGCGCGCCGGGCGGCCATCGAGGACCGCGAGGATCTCCTCGGCGGTGTCGACGGCGGCGCGCGTCTGCGCCTCGGCCGTCGAGGCAGCGAGGTGCGGTGTCACGATGATCTTGTCGGAGGTCGTGAGGATGTTGCCGACCGCAGGCTCGACGCTGAACACGTCGATGGCGGCGCCCGCGATCGTGCCACCCTCGACGGCGTCGTAGAGGGCCTGCTCGTCCACCAGCGCGCCGCGAGCGCAGTTCACGAAGTACGCGGTGGGCTTCATCTTCGCGAATTGTGCGGCGCCGAGGAACCCGCGGTTCGCATCGTTGAGGGTCATGTGGATCGTGACGATGTCAGACTGCGCCAGCAGGTCGTCCAGTTCGACGGCCTCGACGCCGAGTGCGTTCGCGCGGTCGCGCGTCACGAAGGGGTCGTAGGCGAGGACGCGCATGTCGAACGCGCGAGCTCGACGGGCGACCTCGGTGCCAATGCGCCCGAGCCCGATGACGCCCAGCGTCCGCCCCTGCAGCTCGACGCCCATGAGCCGCGAGCGCTCCCATTTGCCGCCGCGCAGCGAGGCGTCGCCCCTGGGCACGTGGCGCGCGAACGCCAGCATGAGCGCCATCGTGTGCTCGGCGGTGGAGATGGTGTTCGCCAGCGGCGCGTTGACCACGGTGACGCCGAACTCCGTCGCGGCATCCACGTCGATATTGTCGACGCCCACCCCGGCCCGCCCGATCACCACGAGGTTGGCCCCGGCCTCGATGACGCGCCGCGTGACACGCGCCTGGCTCCGGACGACCAGCGCCTCGATGTCGCCCACGGCCGCCACCAGCTCGTCCTCGGACAGCCCGGGCCGCGACTCCACGGAGTGCCGCTCCCGCAGCATCGCAATGCCTTCCTGGGAGAGCTCGTCGGCGATCAGGATCCGGGCCACAGGTCGTGCCTTTCGAGGCGTCCTCGGCGGCTCCCGGCTCCCCGAGGCGACTCGGGGGCCGCCCCGCCGCGCGCTGTCAGTTGCCGCGCGCCCGCGCGAGCGAGCCTTCGAGCGCCTGCAGGCCCTCGGCGACGTGCTCGTCGGTGCAATACCCCAGGTGTCCGAAGCGGACGATCTTGCCGGACAACTCGCCCTGCCCGCCCGCAAAGACGGTGCCGAACTCCTCGCGCGCGATGCGCAGCCAGTCGCCGGCCTTGACGCCATCGGGCACCCGGATCGCCGTGACGGTGTTCGACTCCACGCCCTCCGACGCGAACAGCTCCAGGCCGAGTGCCCGCGCGCCATCGCGCACCATGCGCCCGTGCCGGGCGTGCCGCGCGTAGATGTTGTCGATGCCCTCGGCAAACATGAGGTCGAGGGCCTTGTCCATCTGGAAGAAGATCGAGACGGCCGGCGTCCAGGGCGTCTCACCCGACGCGAGGCTCTTCTTCGCGCGCCCGAGGTCGAAGTAGAAGCGAGGCGTCGTGCAGCGCTCGGCAGCCGCCCACGCGCGCTCGTTCACCGACACGAACGCCAGCCCGGGCGCCACCATCCAGCCCTTCTGCGAGCCGGAGATGACCACATCGAGGTTCCAGTTGTCGGTCTCGACGGGGATCGAGGACAGCGAGGAAATCGCGTCCACGATGAGCAGGCGGTCGCGACCGCGCACGACCTTGCCGACCTCGGAGAGTCCGACGTTCGTGACGCCCGTCGAGGTCTCGTTGTGCGTGATCAGGACGGTCTTGATCTCAGGGTCCTGCGCCAGCGCCTCGTCGATGCGCGCGGGATCGGCCGCCGTGCCCGCCTCGAAGGCAAGCTGCTGCGTCTGCGCGCCGTAAATGTTCGCCAGCGTGAGGAAGCGCTGCCCAAACTCGCCGATCGTGACCACCAGCACCTTGTCGCCGGGGCTGATGAAGTTCACCACCGCCGACTCCATGCCGCCCGTGCCAGACGTCGTCAGCGTGAGCAGGTCGTTCTTCGTCTGGAAGACCTCCT
>CADEHD010000255.1 GCA_902827055.1 uncultured Chloroflexota bacterium
GACTGCCAGCGGCGACGTGCCGGCCCCGAACGCCCTCAGGAACCTCCCCTCCATCGAGCGCCTGGTCGCCGACCCGCGGCTGGCCGCGCTCGTCGAGCGGCATGGTCACGCGGCGCTCGTGGAGCTGGCCCGCGCAACGATCGAGGACGGCCGCGACTCGCTGCGCCGCGGCGAGGTGCCGGCGACCGACGCGGTGGAGGCGATCATCGAGCGCGCCGCCGCTCTGGAGCCCAGTCTGCGCCCGGTAATCAACGCTACGGGCGTGGTGCTGCACACGAACCTGGGGCGCGCCCCGCTCTCGGACGCCGCCATCGAAGCCATGCGCGAGGTCTCCCGCGGCTACTCGAACCTCGAATTCGACCTCGAGCGGGGCGAGCGTGGGTCACGGTTCGCCCACCTCGAGGGGCTCCTCCGCCGCCTCACAGGCGCCGAGGCGGGAATCGCGGTGAACAACAACGCCTCTGCGCTCCTGCTCGCGCTCTCCGCGCTCGCGCGCGACTGCGAGGTCGTCATCTCTCGCGGCCAGCTCGTGGAGATCGGGGGCGGGTTCCGTATCCCCGACGTGATGCGCCAGTCCGGGTCGGTCCTCGTGGAGGTGGGTACCACGAATCGGACCTACCTCCGCGACTACGCCGACGCGATCAGCGATCGCACCGCGACACTCCTGCGCGTGCACGCCTCGAACTTCCGCGTGGTCGGATTCACCGAGCAGCCGCCACTGGAGGACCTGGCTGCGCTCGCCCGTGCACGCGGGCTGCGATTCCTCGACGACGTCGGGTCCGGAGCGCTCATCGATCCGCGGCCGTACGGGCTGGCGGGCGAGCCGCTGGTGCAGGACTCGGTCCGCGCCGGAGCCGACGTCGTGCTGTTCTCGGGTGACAAGCTCCTCGGCGGCCCGCAGGCGGGGATCGCGGTCGGCACGCACGACGCCATCGAGGCGATGCGCCGCCATCCGCTCGCTCGCGCGGTCCGCCTCGACAAGGCGTCCATCGCAGCCCTCGCGGCCACGCTCCAGCACTACGCGCGCGGCGAGGCGACGACGGCCGTGCCCGTGTGGCGGATGATCGCGGCCGAGGCGACTGCGTTGCGCCGTCGCGCGCGGCGCTGGATGCAGGTCGTCCGTTCCGCCGGCGCCACGGCCGAGGTGGTTCCGGCCCGCTCGATGGTCGGCGGTGGCTCGCTCCCGGGCGAAGGCCTCGACTCGTTCGCCTGCGCGGTCGCCGCGAGTGGCGGCGAGGCGCAGGCCCTCGCGACTCGCCTCCGTCGAGGGTCCCCCGCCGTGGTGGCGCGAATCGAGGACGACCGCGTCCTCCTCGACCCGCGCACGGTCGATCCTCGCGAGGACGCAGCCGTCGCGTCGGCGTTGCGCGTGGCGCTCGCGGGCTCGTAGAGGCCGCCACGTGACGCCGGTCACGCTCGCCACGCCGCGCCTCGTCCTCCGCCCCTGGCGGCTGTCCGACGCGGAGGCGGCGTTCGAGTACGCACGCGACCCGGAGTTCTCCCGCTACCTGCTCTCCGTGCCTGTGGACCTGACGCTCGAGTCCGAGCTGCGCTTCATCGACGCACAGGCGGCTACCACCTGGTCCACGCACCCCAGCTGGGCGCTCACCCGCGACGACCGCTGCATCGGTGGCATCACGCTCCACATCGATCACCTCCGCGATGTCGCCTCCCTCGGGTACGCCCTCGCGCGCGAGCACTGGGGTCACGGGTACGCCACCGAGGCGACGCACGCAGCCGCGCACTGGCTCTTCGCCCGCTACCCGATCCACCGCCTCGTCGCCACCGCCGATGCCCGAAACGCGCGCGCGCTCGGTGTCATGGAGCGCCTCGGCATGCAGCGCGAGGCGCTCCTCCGCGGCGTGCGCCAGGTCCCGGGCGGGCACGCGGATGCGGCGGTGTACGGCATCACGCGGTCGCAATGGCAGGCCGCACGGCAGGAGCCCGCCTAGCCCGCGACGCCTGCCCCCACGCAGGCGGGCGGTCCGTGCGATCATGGCCCGCAATGGACGACAAAGCGCTCCACGCCCTCGAGTACCCGGCGGTCATCGACCGGCTCGCCCGCCTGACCTCCTTCTCGGCGGGGCGGCACCTCGCGCTCGCGCTCCGGCCTTCGAGCGATCGCGAGGTGGTCGTGGACCGCCAGCGCGCCACCGCCGAGGCGCTTCGGCTGCTCCGCATGGGGGTGCAGGTCTCGCTCGGCGGCGCCCACGACGTCCGCGAGGCCGCCCTCGGCGCCTCCCGCGGGCAGGTGCTCCCGGCCGCCGAGCTGCTCGAGGTCGCCTCGACGGTGCGCGCGGGGCAGCGGACGCGCCGCGCCCTGCTGGCGGCGCAGGAGCATGCCCCTCTGCTCGCGGCCGTCGCCGAGGACATCCCGGACCTCGGCCCGGTGCGACAGGTGATCGATGAGTCGCTCGACGACCGCGGCGAGGTGCTCGACTCCGCCAGTCCCGAGCTCGCCTCGATCCGCCGCGAGCTGGGCACGGCCCACGCGCGTCTGCAACAGCGCATGCAGGCGCTGCTCGGCTCATCCGAGGTCCGCGGCGCCCTCCAGGACGCCATCGTCACGGTGCGGGAGGGGCGCTACGTTCTCCCCGTCCGCTCCGAGTCGCGCGGCGCCGTCCGCGGCGTGGTCCACGACACATCGGCCTCAGGCGCCACGGTGTTCATCGAGCCGCTCGCGGTCGTCGACCTCGGCAACCGCTGGCGCGAGCTGCAGATGCAGGAGCGCCACGAGATCGAGCGCATCTTGCGCGAGCTCTCCAGCGCCGTGGGCGCCGTCGCCGACGAGCTCGAGGGGGTCGTCGACCGGCTCGCCGACATCGACCTCGCCCTCGCCAAGGGCCGCCTCGGCCTCCAGCTCTCGTGCGGCGTTCCGGTAGACGCGGGCGCGGCGCAGCCGTGGCTCGTCGACGCCCCGGCCGAGCTGCGGCTCGTCAGCGCCCGCCACCCGCTGCTGCACGGCGACATCGTCCCGAACACGATCGCGGTCGGTGGCGACTACCGCGCGCTGCTCATCACCGGCCCGAACACGGGCGGGAAGACGGTCGCCCTGAAGACGGCCGGGCTGCTCTGCGCGATGGCCCTCGCGGGGCTCCCCCTCCCCGCCGCGGCGGGCCCGCAGGTCCCGATCTACGAGCAGGTATTCGCCGACATCGGCGGCGAGCAGTCCC
>CADEHD010000256.1 GCA_902827055.1 uncultured Chloroflexota bacterium
CGCAAGCTCGACGAGCGCGCTCACCTCGGTGAGCGCCCGCACTCGAGGCAGGTCGCCGTCGAGGCGTCCCGCGCGATCGATAACAAGCGCGTGGAGGCCCGCGGCCCGCGCGGGCTCGTAGTCGTTGTCCACGCGATCGCCGACGGCCAGTGCGTCCGCTGGCGCCACCCCCGCACGCTCAACGACGGTCGCGTAGAACCGCGGATCGGGCTTCGAAATGCCCACGAATGGCGCGTACTCCGTCGCCGTGAAGTAGCGACCGAGTCCCAGCGCGTCGAGGTCCATCGCGCCGTTCGAGGCGGCGCGGAGCTCGAATCCTCGTTCCGTCAACTCATCGAGGGCCGCGCGCACGTCCTCGTAGACGGTAATCGACGCGTCGCGCGTGCTCGTATAGGTCCGATCCACATCGAGGGCGGCCTGCGGATCCGTTACGTCGCTCGCGACCAGGATGCGTCGTGCCGCCTCGACGCGCGTCGCCTCGCGGGACAGCGCCGCCATCGCCGGGTCGCGCAGAACGAGGTCGCGCGTCTCCTGCAGTTCCGTGGCGGTGACCGCGCGGCCAACGAGGCGGCTCAGGTGCTCGGCGGCCGCCTGCGCCGCCTTCGGGAACGCGCCCACGAAATCGATCAACGTGCCATCGACGTCGAACACGATCAGGGAGACGCGATACGGGGCGCTCGCGATCACCCGCCAACCGCCCCCGCACTCACCGCGCGCACCTCGCGTGTTGCGTGGTCGTCCGCATCGATGAAGCACGAGCGCGAGCCGGTGTGACACGCGGCCCCGCCGAGCAGCCGCCCCTGCACCACCAGCGCGTCAGAGTCGCAATCGGTCGCGATCGAATGCACCTCGATGTAGTCGCCGGAGGTCGCCCCCTTGTGCCACACCTCCTGCCGGCTGCGGGACCAGAACACCGCCTGCCCTACCTCGAGGGTGCGGCGCAGCGTCGCCTCGTTCATGTAGCCGACCATGACCACGTCGCGCGTCTCGATGTCCTGCACGATCGCCACGATGAGGCCCTGCGCGTCGTACTTGAGCGCAGCCGGATCGACGGGCTGGGGCACGGGTTACCTGCCTTCGATGAGCCCCGCGGGCGCGGGCGGCCGCACGGGCACGCCACGACTCGCGAGGTAGTCTTTGAGCGACGCAATCGAGTGCGTCCCGAAATGGAAGATCGAGGCGGCGAGCACCGCGTCGGCGCCACCCGCGGTCAGCGCCTCGTAGAGGTGCTCTGGCGTCCCCGCACCGCCTGAGGCGATGATCGGCACGTCCACCTCGTCGGCGATCGCGCGCAGCATGGGAATGTCGTAGCCCTGCTGGTGCCCATCCGTGTCCATCGAGGTCACCAGGAGTTCGCCGGCACCACGCTCCACAGCCTCGCGGGCCCAGGCGACGGCGTCGCGCCCCGTCGGCGTGCGACCACCGTGCGTGTAGATCTCCCAGCGCCCGTCGCCGACGCGGCGCGCGTCGACGGCCACCACGATGCACTGCGCCCCGAAGCCGCGCGCACCCTCCTCGATGAGCTCCGGGCGCTCGACGGCGGCCGTGTTCATCGAGACCTTGTCCGCGCCCATCTCGAGCATCGTGCGGATGTCCGAGGCGGTGCGGACGCCGCCGCCCACCGTCAGGGGAATGAACACCTGGTCCGCGGTGCGCGCGATCATGTCGTACACACTCGTGCGCTGGTCCGACGATGCGGTGATATCGAGGAAGACCAGCTCGTCGGCACCATCGAGGTCGTACTTCCGCGCAAGCTCGACGGGGTCCCCGGCGTCCCGCAGCTCGACGAACGACACGCCCTTCACGACGCGCCCGTTGTCGACGTCGAAGCAGGGGATGATCCGCTTCGTGAGCACGCTACCCCCTCGTCCGAGGCGGCGTCGTGGCGGCCACCTCGATGGCGGCCGGCAGCGCGATGTCGCCCGTGTAGATCGCGCGCCCGATGATCGCGCCCTCCACCCCGCACTCCGCGAGGCGACGCACGTCCTCGATACTGGTCACGCCGCCCGCCGCAATCACCGCGACGCTGCCCTTCGCGACCAGCGCCTCGTACGAGGCGAGGTTCGGGCCCTGCATGATGCCGTCGCGTGCGATGTCGGTGTAGACGATGCGCCGCACACCGAGGCGCGCCAGCTCATCGATCCACGGCGCGGCAGCGAGGTCGGTGCCCTCGGTCCAGCCCTCGGTGCGCACGAGGCCATCCCGCGCGTCCACCGACACGATGAGCCGGTCGCCCGCCACCTCGATCGCCTCGCGCAGGAACGCGGGGTCCTTCACAGCGGCCGTCCCGAGGGCGACGCGCTGCACGCCCCCCTCGAGGGTTGCGCGCAGCGTCGCGAGGTCACGGATCCCCCCGCCGGTCTGCACCGGGCACGGCGCCAGGGCCGCGATCGCGCGCACGAGCTCGCCATTCGCCTGCGCCCCGTCGCGCGCGCCATCGAGGTCGACCACGTGGATCCGAGTCGCGCCCGCCGCCACCCAGCGCCGCGCCACGGCGATCGGGTCGTCGTCGAACACGGTCTCGCGCGCGTAATCGCCCTGGTGCAGGCGCACGCAGCGGCCGCCGCGGATATCGATGGCGGGGATGACCTCCACCGGCTAGCCCCCCACCGTGGCCGACGAGGCTGGCGGCGCGATGCTGCCGCGCTCCTTCGCCAGTCGGAGGAAGTTCGCGTACAGCCGCAGCCCCGCGGGCCCCGACTTCTCGGGGTGGAACTGCGTGGCGATCACGTTGCCGCGCCCCACGACCGAGGCGAATCGCACGTCCTCGTACTGCGTCTCTCCGATGACCACCGCGGGGGCTGCGGGCCGCGGGTGGTACGAGTGCACGAAGGAGAAGTACGAGTCATCCGGGATGCCCTCGAATACGGGGTGCGGACTCGCGAGGTGCACCGTGTTCCAGCCCATGTGCGGCACCGTCATCCCCTGCGGGAACCGCACGATCCGTCCCTCAAGGATGCCGAGGCACTGGTGCTGGCCACCCTCCTCGGAGACGTCGAACAGGGCCTGTTGCCCCATGCACACCCCCAGGAACGGCCGCCCGGCCGCGATGTGCTCGCGCACGGGACCCTCGAGGCCGCCCTCGCGGAGGTGCGCCATCGTGTCGGCGGCCGCGCCGACACCGGGCAGGATAATGACTC
>CADEHD010000257.1 GCA_902827055.1 uncultured Chloroflexota bacterium
GTGACGTGCATGGTTGCTCTGGCGGGGGAGGCGGTGCTGCGCGGCCTCGTGACCGCGCAGCACCGGTGGGTACTATGCGGTGACCGGGGTGTGTGCACGGCAGAACTCGAGGATGGTGTCGAGCAGCTCGGGGTGCTCGCCGACGACTCCATGTTCCGCGCCCTCGACGGGCACGTAGGTGTAGTTCGGCAGGTCCTTGAGCATCCCCGCCCAGTCGACGTCCGGGTAGACCGTGTCGCCGGTGCCGTAGATGAGCAGGACCGGGGCCTTGATGTCACCCAGGCGGTCGGCGACATCGAAGTTGAGGTGCGCCTCGTACGTGCGCAGCTCGCTGCCGTACTTGGCGACGCGCTCCTCGCGCGGCACCTGCGCCAGCTGAGCCTGGATCGCGGCGCGCCGAGCGGCCCGCTGATCCTCCTCTTCCTTCGACTGCGCCGGCCGCGCCGCCGCGAAGAGGTTGAGCCCGACCGTCCCGCCCTCACGACGTGCTTCGTAGGCAGCGGCGACGCCCTGCGTGTGCATGATCTCGATGCGCTCGCGCAGCTTGCCGAGGAGATCGGGGTCACGCGAGAGCCACGGGGCCGTGTCCGCGACGACCAGGCTGGCCGTGGCCTCGGGATACTCGAGCCCGAACGTGAGCGTCGTCGGTCCGCCTGCCGAGGTGCCGTAGACGTGCGCGCGGTCGTGCCCGAGGTGGCGCAGCAGCTCGCGAATATCGCTGGCGAACAGCGACTGGGTGTGCGGCGTGTCGGGGAAGCCGGAGCGCCCCGACGAGCGGCGGTCGGGCAGGATGACCTGGAAGTGCTCGGCGAACTTCGTCACCCAGGCGGGGACGTTCCCGCCCTGGCCCGTCCCCAGGCCACCGAAGCCGCCGTGGGCGAACACCAGCGGGAAGCCGCTGCCGTGGGTCTCGTAGTAGATCTCGGTGCCGTTGATCGGTGCGGTGGGCATCGTGCCTCCTTACAGCGCAGTGCTCGGTGCGCGGTTCGCCCGCGATTATCGCCTGTCGATGCAACCATGCGCGTGCTAGCCTCGCGAGGCATGACCAGCCAGCCGCCGACCGCCCTCGCCCAGCCCGTCGAGATCGCGTCCACGCGCGGGCCGATCGCCGCGGCGCTGACCCCGCCTGCCGACCCGCACATCGAGGCGCGCACCGCCGACCCGCCGCACGTCCCCCTCGACGGCGCGCCGGTGGTGGTGATGGTCGGGGGCGGCGATGGCGGACTCGACGGGCCGGTGGGGCTCTATCCCGCGCTCGCGGCCGACCTCGCGCGTGCCGGCATGGGCACGTTACGCGTCGACTTCCGTATCCACCGGTTTCCGGGGCCAGTCGACGAGGGCGTGCACGATGTGCGCGCCGCCCTTGCGTGGCTGGTCGCCTCCGGCGCGGGCCGAGTCGGGTTGCTGGGCCACTCGTTCGGCGGCGCGGTCGTCATCGCGGCGGCGGTCCAGGAGGCGCGAGTCGCCTCGGTGGCGACGCTGGCGACCCAGACCGCCGGGGCGCAGCGGGTCGCCGAGCTCGCGCCCACGCCTCTGCTGCTCGTGCACGGCCTCGACGACGTCCGCCTGTCGCCGGACTGCTCGCGGCTGCTCCACTCGATGGCGGGCGAGCCGAAGGAGCTGGTGCTGCTCGAGGGGGCTACGCACAGTCTCCGCCAACGGCATCCGGAGGTACGGGCCTGCCTCGTCGAGTGGTTCGCGCGAACGTTGCTGGCGCCGGTGACGGCATGACCGCGGGGTACTCCGGGACGCCACTCGCGGGGAAGCTCGGGATCAAGGAGGGACACCGGCTCACCCTCGAGGGCGCGCCCGCCGGTTTCGAGGCCACGCTCGACCCTCTGCCGGACGGAGTGACGATCCGGAGGCGGGCGGGCGGCATCGCCGACGTGCTGGTCTACTTCACGATGTCCGCGGACGCCCTGGCGCGAGACATCGCGCGCCTCGGCGCGGCGATCGAGGTCGATGGCGCCGCGTGGATCGCGTGGCCGAAGCGCGCCTCGAAGGTGCCGACGGACATGACCGAGGACGTCGTGCGCGAGGTGGCGCTCCCGCTGGGGCTCGTCGACAACAAGGTCGCGGCGATCGACGAGACCTGGTCCGGCCTGCGGCTGGTCTGGCGTCGGGAGCGGCGCGCGGAGCTCAAGGCTCGACGGGCGACTCCGTGACGCGCGGGTGGCGGAGGCTGACCGTTCCACCGCTCCCCAGGAGGTAGGCCCCGAACGCCACCTGCCACAGGATCACCGGGTAGGACACCCAGCGCTCGATCCCGCCCGGCCCGAGCCACTGGTAGATGAACGTCGACTTCCCGAAGACCACGATGTCGAGGGCCACCAACGCCACGATGCCGAGCGCAGCCGAGGCGTACCCGAACGGCCTCGATGCGACCTGCGCGACCAGGACCCCCGCCACGCCTCCCGAGATGAACGTGGTCCCTGCGAACACCTTGTGCAGCGTCGGGAAGTAGTCGGGGAACAGCCCAACGCCGAGCGTGCCCACGCCGAGGAGCCCCACGGCCCTCGTCACGCGGCCAACGCCCATGCCGCGGTGGAGCCCGTACGCTGCCCCGAGGAGGAGCAGGCCCGAGGCGATCATCGCGCCGTTGAAGGTGATCCACGAGCCGACCCGGATCGCCCCCTCCTCGGATCGGCCCGCGAGGTCGCTGATCTCGTTGGCGTGCGTCGTGTAGGTCTCGGGGAAGATCGCCTCGGCGGTGGTGATGCCCAGCAGCGACACGAAGCCCGCCGCGATGAGCGCGCATCCGGCGAGCGCGCGCGCCTGCTCCGGGGAGCGGAACAGCCTGCTGAGCATGGTGATCCCTCGACGAAGCGGCCGGGCATGGCGATCTGTCGCGCCGAGCGTCGCACGCCGGCGCCCCGCCTCGCAATCATGGCTACGGCGCGAGGCGGAGCCGTACCACGATGACCGGCGGGATCCCGGCCATGTTGCTCCACACGGGCCCCCGTTGCTCGTCGCGATCCTCAGGCGCGAAGGCGCGCTCCTCGAGGCCGTCGAGGACGAATCCGGCCGCGAACGCCGGCGCCAGGAGGTCGCCCAGCGCTCGATGGAAGTACGGCTGCGCGTGCGGCTGCCCCACGATCGCGAGTGCCTGAATGGTCTGGGCTTCGAGGTATCCGGTGG
>CADEHD010000258.1 GCA_902827055.1 uncultured Chloroflexota bacterium
TCGCCGCCGCCCCTCGCCGCCGCCCCTCGCCGCCGCCCCTCGCCGCCGCCCCTCGAATCCGCCCTTCCCCTCCCACACGAGATCGCGCGCCCCGAACGGGCCACTCACCACCCTGCAAGTTGGTCGCGAAGTCAACGCCTCACCGCTGGCGTATGTTCAGCGGATTGAGAGACCGTTGCCAGCGGGATGCGTTGTCATCGCCGATACAGGAAACTACAAGTACAGCATGCGACTTTCCGAGTTATTGCACGTTCGACTCGGCACTCAGATCGGCACGGTTCGTACGACACGGCCCACGCCGGTACAGTCCGGACGACGTGATGCGTAGTTCGCACGATCAGAAGCGCGACCCGGCTCGCGGAGTCGCGCCACAGCCAGGGCGAGGCGCCATGGCACTGCCGGGTGCACTTCCGGACGACCGAGCACTCCACCAGCCTGTCGAGGGGCGCGTGTCCGCGCAGCGGATCGCATCCCGCCACGGGGCCGCAGCGCCTACCGTAGACCAGCGCCGAGGCGACCTCGCCGGTGCCGCTCGCACCGTCGGCGCTCCAATCCACACCTGCTCCGAGGTGGCCCGAACCTGGCCCCTCGCATCCCGAGTCCATCACTAGCCCAGCGGACAGGAAGCGCCACATGCGCAAGGGAACGCCTCGCCTGGTCGGCCTGCAGCTCATCGCTGCCGCCCTCGTCATCCTCCTCGGTGCGGCGGTGGTCCACTGGGAGGCGCCCGACCGAGCGCAGGCGCAGGCGGTCCCGACGACGCCCGCGGCGAGCGCCGCCACGCCGGGCGGCGCCCCCGTCCCCGTCCTCGGCAGCCAGAACACCACCCGCCTCGATACCGGGCTCTTCGCCCTCGCCGAGTCCGTGCGGTCGCTGCCTCCATCCGCGCGAGCCGTCCCCTCGGCGAGCGCGCTGGGCGCGGCGTCGCCGGCGGTCGACGGCCTGGTCCGGGCAAACCGGATCCAGCTGAGCAACGGGATGGTGCAGGTCTACGTCGAGTCAGGCCGAGGCGCGGCCGCCGCACGAGCCGCGGTTGCGGCGATCGGGGGCGTGTTCGAGACCGAGGACACGGCGCGCGGCATCGCGCAGGCGCGCGTGCCTGCCACCGCCCTCGAGCAGCTCGCGGCGCGTCCCGACGTGCGCGCGGTCCGGCTCCCCGAGTACCCCGTCTTCCAGGTCGGCTCGGCCCAGTCCGAGGGCGACGCGCTCCTCGGCTTCGACGGTCTGCGGTCCGCTGCGGGCGTGACCGGCGCCGGGGTCTGCGTCGGCGTGATCTCGGATGGCATCGCCGGGCTCCAGGCCGCCATCGCGCTGGGCGACCTCCCCGCGACAACCGAGAACCGCGTCGGCGGGACGCTCGTGTCGACCACCGGTGGCGTCATCGCCCAGTCCTTCCGTGCGGACCAGAACCTCGAGGCCGGGTCCGAGGGCACGGCCATGCTCGAGATCGTGCGCGACGTCGCGCCGGGCGCGCAGCTGCGCTTCGCGAACTTCAACACCAGCATCGAGTTCAACAACGCGGTGAACTTCCTGTCGTCCACGTGCGATGTAGTCGTGGATGACATCAGCTTCTTCGGCTGGCCCGGCGACGGCAGCAGCCCGGTCTCCGCGAACAGCGCCGCGGCGCTGGCGAATCCCGCGACGCCACTCCGTGGCTACTACACGTCCGTCGGCAACTACGCCCGCGACCACTACGAGGAGCCCTACGCGTCCTCCGGCTCGAACATCACGAGCAACTTCTCGGGCACGCGCCCCGGGACGAAGCAGCTCTTCCAGGCCACCGCGAACACCGAAAACCGCGGTGGGTTCACCGTCAACACGTCGTTCAATCCATTCATCCTGGCGCCCGGCGCGACGGCGTCGGTGTTCCTGACCTGGAATGACGCGCTCGGCAGCTCGAGCAACGACTATGCCCTCATCGTGGGACGCCGTGACCCGACAGGTGCCTTCTACACCAGCGCTCTCTTCAGCGACGTCGTGCAGAACGGCGCCGCCGATCCGCGCGAATCCCTCGTGGTCACCAACCCCGAGGCGTCAAACGTCCAGGTCGACATCTTCGTGTGGAACGTCAACGACGCCGCAGCCCCGCGCACCCTCGAGCTCTTCGTGCTGGGCGCGTCGCACCCATTCAGCGGCGGCTCGTCGCTGGTGTGGCTTACCCCGGGCGGCTCGGTGCCCGCACAGGGCGACGCCGGCGGCGGCGTCATCTCGGTCGGTTCGATCAACGCAGGCGACCCCGGCATCGACACGGCAGCGGTCTATAGCTCGCACGGCCCGACGAACGACGGCCGCCTGAAGCCCGAGGTCGCCGCCATCGACGGCGTGCAGGTCACCGGCTCGGGCGGCTTCCCCAACCCGTTCTTCGGCACCTCGGCAGCGGCACCGCACGCGGCCGCGCTGGCGGCGCTGCTCATCGACGCACATCCGCGACTGCAGAGCGGCGCGCCGGGAGCGCTCGCGGCGGCCACCGCTCGCACCTCCCTCCGCAACATCCTCACCTCGAGTACCGTCGACCTCGGGGCGACCGGACCGGACAACATCTTCGGCAACGGCCGACTGAGCGGCGCCAGCGCCGCCACCCGAGTCGGTCCGTCGCAGCTCATCGGCGTGAACACGCAGCCCGGTGGCGCCACCACGGGTACGCCGTTCTCGACGCAGCCCGTCTTCCGGATCACGGACGCACTCGGCAACACGGCCACGACCGCCACGGACGCCGTGACGGTCGCAATCAAGCCCGGCACCGGCGCCCCTGGAGCCGCACTCAGCGGCACCGTCACGCGCAACGCCGTCGGTGGCGTGGTGACGTTCACTGACCTCGGGATCAACCTCGCCGGCGCCGGCTACGTGCTCACCGCCAGCGCCACCGGACTCACCTCGACCGATACGACGAGCTTCGCCGTCGCACAGGGGAACGGCACACCGACGGACATCGCGCTCTCGAGCGCGACCGTCCCCGAGAACTCGGCGGCCGGGACGGTCGTCGGCACGCTGTCCACCACTGACCCCAACCCGGGCGACACGCACACCTACTCGCTGGTCGCAGGCGTCGGCTCGACCGACAACGCCTCGTTCACCATCGTGGGAGCCCAGCTGCGCACGAACGCAGCCCTCGACTTCGAGGCGCAGCCGAGCC
>CADEHD010000259.1 GCA_902827055.1 uncultured Chloroflexota bacterium
TGGAGAACTTCGACCGCGCCGACGAGAAGACGCGGGCGGACGAGCGGATCGAGTATCTGGCGTCGCATGACGGCCTGACCGGTCTGCCCAACCGCGAAATGTTCAACGGCATGCTGCGGCGCGCGATGCCGTCTCGATTCCTGCGCGACCTGCCAGCGGCGGACGTCGAACGGCCCGAGGGCGAGCGCGGACTCGAAGGCACCACGGCGCGCGAACGCCGCGCCGCCATCGCCGCGCGCGCACCGCGGGAGGTCCCGAGCGAGCCGGCCTACGAGGGCGGGGACCGCGTGGAGCACGCGCGGTTCGGGCGCGGCGTTGTCATCACCTGCGAGGTGAGCGGGGGCGACCAGATGGTGACCGTGGCATTCGAGGGCGTCGGGGTGAAGAAGCTCGCGCTGTCGCTTGCGCCGCTGACGCGGCTCGGGGCGCCCGCCGGCGACGCCAACGATGTCCGCTCCGTACCGCTCGAGGATGGCGCCTAGGACGTAGGAGGCGGCCCGGCTCGCCACTGCGCCGCCGCCCTCCGAGCAGCCCCTCGAGACCCGGGCTACGCCGAGCCGGTGCTGGGCTGAGCGCCGAACGCGGCGCGCAGCTCGATGTGTCGCATCACGTCGCCGCGCGTGAGGATGCCGACGACGTGGCCCTGCTGCAGGACCGGCAGCTGGTGGATGTCGTGCTCCTGCAGGAGGCGCATCGCCGCCAGCAGGCGCGTGTGCGGCTCCACGGTCTGTACCTGTTCGGCGCGAACCATCACGCGGCGGATCGGCGTCGAGGGCCACTCGGCGCGTGGCACGCGGGCGATGTCGGTCGCCGTGAGCAGGCCGACGATCACCCCGTCCTCCTCGACCAGGAAGGCGCGTTCGCCGGTCGCGAGCAGGCGAGCGTCCACCACCTCCTGCACCGAGGTAGCTGCCGGGACCGTCGAGGGGGCGGGCTGCATGGCGGCGGTCACGGGCACGTCGCGTAGCGCCGTCTCGACGACCAGGGTCGCGTAGGCCCCCTCGGCGGCCGACTTCAGGAACAGTCCGATGAGCACGTACCAGAGCCCACCAATCCCGAACGCGAGCACCCAGGCCATGCCACCGAGGATCATCAGGTAGGCGATGCCGACGCCGACCTTGGCGGCGAACCCCGTCGCTCGCTGGAGGCTGCCGGTGCGCGCCCAGATGATCGCCCGGAACACCCGGCCGCCATCGAGCGGGTAGCCCGGCAGGAGGTTGAACGTGCCCACCGCCGCGTTGATGACCGCGAGGTACTCGACGACCGTGGCGAGCACCCCGTCGCCCAGGACCAGGAAGGCCACGCCGAACGTCGCCGCGAGGAGCCACGAGGCGAGCGGCCCCGCGATCGCGACCTTGAACTCCTGTCCGGCCGACCGCATCTCCTCGTCGATGCTCGAGACGCCGCCGAAGATGAACAGCGTGATCGAGGGGACGCGCATCCCGTAGTACTGCGCGACGAAGGAGTGCGCGAGCTCGTGGAGCAGGACCGAGGTGAAGAACGCGAGCGCCGTTGCTGCCCCGGCCAGCCATCGGACCTGCGGGGAAACGCCCAGCTCCTGGCCGAACAGCCCGTTCGCGAGCGAGTACGTCAGGAGCCCGAGGATGAGCAGCCAGGACCAGTGCACCCGGATCGCGATGCCCCGGATCCGCCCGACCGTCAATGCGCCGCTGAGGTCCATACACCCAGCATAGGGCGTAGGCCCCCCCCGCCACGCGCGAGCCATCGAGGACGCCGAAAACCGAAACGGCCGGGGTACCCCGGCCGTCTCGATTCCCGTCGGCCGGGTCGTCCCGGCCGCTGTCGCCGCTAGTCGAGGTAGTCCTTGAGCTTCTTCGAGCGGGTGGGGTGGCGCAGCTTGCGGAGCGCCTTCGCCTCGATCTGGCGGATGCGCTCGCGAGTCACATTGAACTCGCGGCCCACCTCCTCGAGGGTGCGCGAGCGGCCATCCTCGAGGCCGAAGCGCAGCTCCAGGACCTTGCGCTCGCGCGGGGTCAGGCTCGACAGGACGTCCATCACCTGCTCCTTGAGGAGCTGGTGGGAGGCGGCGTCGGCCGGGGCGAGCGCCGAATCGTCGGGGAGGAAGTCGCCGAGGTGGGAGTCCTCCTCCTCGCCGATGGGCGTCTCCAGCGAGACCGGCTCCTGCGAGACCTTAGTGATCTCGCGGACGCGGTCAGCGGGCAGTTCCAGCTCGCGGCCGATCTCCTCGGAGGTTGGCTCGCGGCCGTACTCCTGGACCAGGCGGCGCTGGATGCGGACCAGCTTGTTGATCGTCTCGACCATGTGGACCGGGATGCGGATGGTGCGCGCCTGGTCCGCGATCGCCCTCGTGATGGCCTGGCGGATCCACCACGTCGCGTACGTCGAGAACTTGAAGCCCTTGCGGTAGTCGAACTTCTCTACCGCGCGGATCAGGCCGATGTTGCCCTCCTGGATGAGGTCCAGCAGGGACATGCCGCGGCCGATGTACTTCTTGGCCACCGAGACCACGAGGCGCAGGTTCGCCTCCGTGAGCTGGCGCTCGGAGCGCTGGCCGTCGTAGGAGAGCTTGTCGAAGTAGTAGCGGAGCGCCGGGCCATGCTCGGCCTGCAGCTTCTCCGCGAGGTCCGCGGGAGGCGGAGACAGTTTCGCCTCGCCGCCCGCGAGCTCCGCCGCCCACTTCACGTGCTGCGGCTGGAGGATGTGCGTCACGATCGAGAGGTCGACCAGCGCACGCGCCGTCTTCGCCTCGTCGAACTTGAGGGCGGCCTGGAGCGCGAGGTGTGCGGCCTCGTCGAGTTCGTGGTCGATGGTGGTGCGGAATCGAGTGTCCGCGATGCGCTCGGAGACCGACTGGCGCGGGAGCTCGAGGTGCTTCGAGAGCGCGTTGTAGACGTTCTTCATCCCGTGGAACTCACGCAGGAGCGCGACCAGGACATCGCCGTAGGAGGGGTCGTCGCCCTCTTCCTCGCGGTAGTCCTCGCGGATCGTCTCGACGTGCAGCCACTCCTCCATCGCGCGCGCGAGTCGCTTCTCGTCGTCCGCGGTGAGCAGCGGCACCTTCCCGATCTCGCGGAGGTACATGCGCACGGGGT
>CADEHD010000260.1 GCA_902827055.1 uncultured Chloroflexota bacterium
AGCACGCGCGTGCGGAAGTCGTAGTCCTCCAGCCGCGTCGGCTGGTCGCTCTCGCCGTGCCCGCGGGCATCGAGGAGGATGAGCCGGAAGCGCCCCTCGAGGGAGACGACGTAACTCGGTTGTCCGCGGCGCGCCTGTCGCCAGAACCCCAGCTCCGAGTAGACCCCGTGGTGCAGCAGGAGCGGCGGCCCGCCATCGAGGCCGGCCAGCTCGTAGCGGATCCGAACGCCGTCCTCGGCGGTGACGAACGGCATCGACGCCCACCCTTCGAGGCCGCGCTACTTCGAGGCGGCCTCCACCTCGTCGATGAAGGCGGTGACCTGCGGCACCGCGTCGGCTGCGGCCTCGTACATCGCGGCGCGGTGGTCCTTCCCGGGCAGGGTGAAGTGGCGCGCCGCGTGCTGTGTGACGAACTCGGTCAGCCCCCGTTGCGGCCCGGCGTCCTCCGTGCCCGCGTACATGAGGAACGGTACGCGCGTCGTCCGCAGCGCCTGCACCGCGCCACCGAACTTCCGGCTGTGCACGAAGGCCGCGTGCCACGCCCCGCGGTCCGCCCCCGGGTTCGCCTGCACCTGCTCCCAGAACTGCTCGAAGGCGACCGTGATCGCGGAGTCCTTCGCGCCGTAAGGGGAGGCGCCGCCGAACGTCACGGAGCGGAAGCGCTGGGGCGCGTACACCAGCGCGCTCTGCGCGATCTGTCCGCCCATCGAGTAGCCCCAGAGGTGCGCCGTCTCGAGGCCGGCAGCCTGCATCGCCGCCACCACGTCCAGTGCCCGCACGCGCCAGTCGTAGTCCTCGGGGCGCGTCGGCTTGTCGCTGTCTCCGTGCCCGCGCGCATCGACGAGAACCAGGCGGAACCGGTCGCGCAGCCGATCGACGTAGCCCGCCTCGCGCCAGCGGCTGAGGTTGCTCGTGAATCCGTGGACGAGCACCAGTGGGATGCCGTCCTCGGGGCCCTCGACCTCGTAGTGAATGCGGACGCCGCCCTCGGACGTGGCGTGAGGCATCGGGATTCCCTTCGGTGGAGGTTCGATGTTGGCGGTGCGGCGGGAGGCTACTCGACCGCCTGGAAGAACTCAGAGACACACTCGACCACGACCTCGCGCGCGTCCTGGTCCTGGAACGCCCGCCGGTGGTCCTTGTAGGGCAACGGGAAGAACGAGCCGTTGGCCGCCATCGAGGCCGCCCCGAGCATCGTCGCGAAGTGCGGGTCCTGCTCGCCAGCCCAGAGGAGGAGCGGCAGCGACGTCGTCTTCAGTGCCTGGCGCGCCCCGCCAAAGCGTGCCGCCTCCGCGAACATGAGGCGCACCACTTCCTGCTCCTCGTCCGCGAACTTGTGCCAGAGCTCAGCGAAGTGCTCCTCGATGGTGCCACCCTGGAAGGGGTCGGCCGCGGGCCCAAACCCGCCCAGCGCCAGCGAGAGGAATCGCTGCGGCATGTACACCGCGATGCCCCAGCCCACCCATGCACCCGTGCCGTAGCCCATGAAGTGGGCACGCTCGATGCCCGCGTCGGTGAGCACGCTCGCGACATCGACGACGCGCGTGCGGAGCTCGTACGCCTCCTGGGTCCGCGGGTAGTCGCTCTGGCCGCGGCCCCGCGCGTCGATGAGCACCAGCTGGAAGTCATCGCGGAGCGCGTCCACGTACCCGGCCTGTCGCCACGACTCCAGGTTGCCGCCGAGGCCATGCATCAGCACCACCGGCGGGCCGCTGCCCTCGAGCTCATAGTGGATCTTCACCCCGCCCTCGGAGGTGGCGAACGGCATGCGCGGCTCCCTTCGGCCCGACCCGGCCCTGGATCGAGGCGCATGATACGCCCTCGTCGCGTCGGGATAACGTCCGCGCTGAGTCTCGAGTGCGTACGGGACATCCCTGACTGAGGCCCGCGGTCCGCCCGCGCGAGATCGGGCAGTTCCTCGTAGGAAGCGGCTCCGGCGCGCGCATATAATCGGCGCCTGACGGCAGGCGCCCCAGCGCCCGCGGCCCTCGAGGCCTGACCTCCCTCGATGGGTTGTCCGCACGGCACGGAAAGGGGTCCGCGATGCCCCGCTCGATCTGGAAGGGCGCCATCAGCTTTGGCCTGGTGAGCATCCCCGTGAAGCTCTACACCGCCACCGACTCGAAGGACATCGCCTTTCGGCAGATCCACGACGCCGAGTGCCAGAGCCGAATCCGCCAGCTCCGCTGGTGCCCCGTGCACGACAGCGACGTCCCCTTCAACGAGATCGTGCGCGGCTACGAGTACACCAAGGACCGCTACATCCTCCTCAAGGAGGAGGACTTCGATGCGCTCCCCCTCCCGAGCAAGCACACGATCAACCTCGACGCGTTCGTCGATGCCGATGAGATCGACCCCATCTACTACGAGCGCTCCTACTACCTCGAACCGGACGAGGCCGGTGCGAAGCCGTTCGCGCTGCTGATGCGCGCGTTGCAGGAGAAAGGGCTGGTCGCCGTCGCGAAGATCGCGATTCGCAACAAGGAGCAGCTCTGCGCGCTCCGCCCGCAGGACGGCGCCCTCACGCTCGAGACCATGTACCTCGCAGACGAGATCCGCGAGGCCCCCTCCGAGGTGCCGTGGCAGGACACGGCCGTGTCTGCGCCCGAGCTGGCGATGGCGGAGACGCTGATCGAGATGCTGCGCAAGCCGTTTGCGCCCGAGGCGTACCAGGACGACTACCGCGAGGCGCTGCAGCAGGTCATCAGCGCGAAGCTCGAGGGCGTCGCCGTCGAGGAGGCGGCACCCGCCGAGGCCCCCAAGGTCGTCGACCTCATGGCGGCGCTGCGCGCCAGCATCGAGGCCGCGAAGGCCGTCGCGCCCGCCTCCGACGAGGGCGAGGAGGCACCCCCGGCCTCGCGACGGCGCGCGAAGGCGAGCTAGCGAGCACCGCGCTACCCACGGGCCACCGGATGCCACGCAAGCGCACCCCCACCCCGCCGACTGAGCCGACCGCGGAAGCCGCGGCGACCAGGCCAGCCCCGTCCGAGGGCGGCCCCGACGCGCTCGAAGCCCTCGCCAGGTACGAGGCGATGCGAGACTTC
>CADEHD010000261.1 GCA_902827055.1 uncultured Chloroflexota bacterium
GCCCAGCGTGTAGCCCGCGAACGGCTTCGCGATCTCCAAGACCTGGTCCTGGTACACGATGACGCCGTAGGTCTCGTCGAGGATGCCTGCCAGGTCCGGGTGCGGGTAGACGGCCTCCAGGCGGCCATGCTTCACATCGATGAAGCGCGGGATGTGCTCCATCGGCCCCGGCCGGTAGAGCGCCACCATGGCCGCGACTTCGCGGATGCCCTGCGGCTGCAGCTCCTGCACGTAGCGGCGCATCCCCGCCGACTCCAGCTGGAAGACACCGAAGGTCTGACCCTCGCCGAGGAGGGCGGCCGTGTCCGGGTCGCCATCCGGCAGCGCCACCAGGTCCAGGTGCTCGCCGCGTTCCTGCTGAATCAGCTCGACGGCGCGGCCGAGGATGGTGAGGTTCGTGAGGCCCAGGAAGTCCATCTTGAGCAGGCCGATTTTCTCGACGATGCCCATCGGGTACTGGGTAGTCGGCAGCGCCTCGGCTTCATCGCCGGTCGCACCCGTCGAGGTGGCGCGCTGCAGGGGGACCACGTCGGTGAGCGGCTCACGCGTGATCACGACACCGGCGGCGTGCGTGCTCGAGTGGCGCGACACGCCCTCGAGTTCGCGCGCCGTGTCGATCAGTTCACGGACGCGGCTGTCGCCCTCGTACTCGCGCCGGAGGTCCTCGGACTGCTCGAGCGCGGCGCTAATGGTGATGTGCAGCGCGTCCGGGATGAGGCGGGCGACGCGGTCGGTGTCGCCGTACGACATCCCGAGTCCGCGGCCGGTATCGCGGATCGCCGCCTTCGCCCCAAGCGTCCCGAACGTCACGATCTGCGCGACGCGGTCGCGCCCGTAGCGCTCCGCCGCGTAGCGCATGACCTGGTCGCGCCGGTCGTCGGCGAAGTCGAAGTCCACGTCAGGCATCGAGATGCGCTCGGGGTTGAGGAAGCGCTCGAAGACAAGGCGGTACTGGGTCGGCTCGATCGCCGTGACGCCGAGGCAGTACAGGACGATGGAGGCGGCGGCCGAACCGCGCACGCCCATCGGAATCGCCTGCTCGCGCGCGAAATTCGCGATGTCGCGGACGATAAGCATGTACTCCGCGAAGCCCGTCTGCTCGATCACCGACAGCTCATAGCGCAGGCGCTCGCGGTGGGCGTCCGTGGCGTGCGGGTAGCGCTCGACGAGGCCTTGCTCGCAGAGCTCCTGGAGGTACGCCATCGGCGTCATGCCCGCGGGCACACCGGGGTCCGGGAGCTGCGTCCGACCGAAGTCGAGCTGGATGTCCACCTGCTCCGCGACGCGGGCCGTGTTGTCGGCGACCTCCGGCAGCTCCGGGAAGAGCGCGCGCATCTCGTCCTCGGAGCGCACGTAGAAGGTGTTGCCGTCGAGCTTGAAGCGATTCGGGTCCTGCATCGTCGCGTTGGTGCCGATGCAGAGGAGCACCTCGTGCGGATGATGTTGTTCGGGCGTCGTGTAGTGGGAGTCGTTGGTCACGACGACCGGCAGCCCCATGCGCTTGCCGAGGTCGACGACGGGCTTGTTCAGGCGGCTGAACTGCTCCTGGCCGTGCTCCTGGATCTCGAGGTAGTAGCGGCCAGGGAAGACGTCCGCGTACCAGCCGGCCACCGCCTCGGCGTCCGCCTCGCGGCCCTCGCCCAGGGCACCCATCAGCTCACCCGAAGGGCACCCGGAGAGCGCGATGATGCCCTCGCTGTGCGCCGCCAGCAGCTCCCGGTCCATCCGTGGCTTGTAGTAGAAGCCCTCGAGGTGCGACGCCGACGAGAGCTTGATCAGGTTCCGATAGCCAGTCGCGTTCTGAGCCAGCAGCGTCAGGTGGAACGGCGAGCGCTCGGCCGGATTGCGCACCAGGCGGCTGCCCGGGGCCATGTAGCCCTCGAGCCCGATGATCGGCTTGATCCCCTGCTTGCGGGCTTCTTCGTACAGCTCGATCGCGCCGTACATCGCGCCGTGGTCGGTGACCGCGATCGCGCCCATGCCGAGTTCGCGGGCCCGCGTGACGAGGTCCGGAATGCGCGACAGCCCGTCGAGCAGGCTGTACTCGGAGTGCACGTGGAGATGGGAAAACGCCACGAGGCCGGCCTCGCGAATCTGGAGCGAATGGAGTAACTGCTTACCCGGTTACGCGAACGCGCGTGCGGGTGGTGACTGTACCACCGGACCGGACGAGGGCGCCAGCACCGGACGCCCCTGCCCTCTGACGAGGTGGGCGCTACTCCGCCTGGTCGAGGGCGAACGCCTCGTGGAGCGCGCGGACGGCGTCGCCCACGCGGTCGGAGGCAACGATGCACGTGATGCGAATCTCGGACGTCGAGATCAGCTCGATGTTGATGCCCTGCTCGAAGAGGGTGCGGAACATCCGCGCCGCGTAGCCCGGAGTCGTCGCCATCCCCGTGCCGACGATCGAGACCGCGCCGAGGTCCGGGTCCGACACCACCTCGCGCGCCCCGAGCGCGGGCAGCAGCTCCTCCACCGCGCGCATTGCGGCCGCGAGGTCGCCCTGCGTGACGGTGAACGTCATGTCCGTGAGGTCCTCGACGCTGGCGTTCTGGACAATCGTGTCCACCGAGACGCCCGCGGCAGCGAGGGGCTCGAAGAGCTGCGCCGCGATGCCCGGGCGATCAGGGACCGCCCGGACCGTGACCTTCGCGATGTGGTCCTGGTGCGCGATGCCGCGGACCTTGTTGGACTGCTCCATGGTCGCCTCCCGGCGAATCACCGTGCCCGGCGCTGTTGCATCGAATGAGCTCGCCACGAGGATCTCGACGCCGTAGATCGCACCCACCTCGACTGCTCGCGCGTGCATCACGCGAGCGCCAGTCGTTGCAAGCTCGAGCATCTCCTCGTAGTTGACGTCCCGCAGCGGGCGCGCGCTCGGGCAGATTCTCGGGTCTGCCGTGAAGACGCCCGCCACGTCTGTGTAGATCTCGCAGGTGTCGGCCCTGAGCGCAGCCGCGAGGGCAACGGCCGTCGTGTCGCTGCCGCCCCGCCCGATCGTGGTCACGTCGTAATCGGACGACACGCCCTGGAAGCCCGCGAC
>CADEHD010000262.1 GCA_902827055.1 uncultured Chloroflexota bacterium
AACACTCGGCCGCTCAAGCGCGAGCCGTTGAATAGGCCGAAGTTCTGCACGATCAGGTTAGACCCGGTGATCGTGATTGCCTTACTGCCGTTTGGCACTTCGGTACCAAGCCAACCCGCGGGAGTAGTCGGAACGATATCGCTTAGCGTGCCGTTGGTGTCTAAGATCAAGCAATAGTCCCCGGCCGGATAGGGTGCGATTGAGTAAGCGCCTGTGCTTGTATTTACGCTTGCCGCGACTAGTGCCGGCGAATTACACGTCGCCCCAGTGCGAGTGCTCAATTTAACGAAGAAAGTTTGTCCCGTCCCTGCCTCGCCGCCATCATTGGTCGAATTGTGATTAGCGTCCGAGTACACCAAACCGGAAATACCGAACCCGCCTATTGTGAGGGTCGCAGTGTTGCTCGGGGTGGTGGGTGGCGCTTCGTTGCTGGTCAAGGCACTGGTGACATTGTTATATGTGCCAGGCGTGTTCGCCGTCACCGCAATGCTAACACTACAGCTTGAGCTAGCGGAAAGGCTGCCTCCGGTGAGGCCAATCGCAGTGGCGTTTTCAGTGGCGCCACTGACGACTCCGCCACACGTATTTGCCACGGACGGTGTTGAGTGCACGCGCAGACCACTCGGAAACGCGTCGTTAAACGAAAGGCCCGTAAGCCCGGTGGATCGCGGGTTGGTAATGGTGATCGTCAACGCGGAGGGCGCACCGGCGGTTATCCCTGTCACTGAAAAACTCTTTGCGATTGTCGGCAACGGTTGGACCGTCAGAGTGGCGCTGGCGGCGCTGCCGTTTCCCCCTGGGACGATGGGCCCGAAAGTACTGGCGGCCTGCCGGTTCGCGACGGCGACGGGACGGGCTGCACACATCGGGCGCCTCGATCAGGCGGACGCCGTCCTTGAGGGCGGCGCCGGCACCACCGTGGACGGGGCAGCCACCGGCATCGAGTTCTGGGAGCGTTGACCCAGCCCCCCGTCCGGCCACCCCTGCATAACGCGTCGCATTCGTCTACCGTACCCGGCGTCGCCCGTCTGCAGCGCGGTGCGACCGGGGGTACTCGTGGGGCTGAGTGTGCATCGCGGCAGCGCGTTCGTCGCGCTGACGCTGGCAGTGATCCTGGTGGTGTGGACGGCCTCGGTGCGCCTCGCGGTGGCCGAGGGCGGCCGCTGGACCGTCTGGATGCCCGCGCCGTTCGGGACGTGGCCGGCGACGTTCGAGGTCGAGGGCGGCTGGTCCGATGCCCACCTCTCTCTGTTCGCGTCGTTCGCCCTCGAGGGCGGTGGTGGCGGCGATGCGCCGATCCTGGGCCAGGCCAGCGCGGGAAGCGGCCGCGACCTGAACGACTCGCACTATCTCAACGGCACGCGCTTCGTGTCGGGCGCGACGGCGGGTCGCGTCCACGCAATCTCGGCGTACGTCGTCGAGCCGATCGACAGCGCACCGAACAACCGCTTCGCGCTCGGGATCTACGACGACGCCCAGGGGTCGCCGGGCGTGCTCGTGGCCTTCTCCGAGGCCGGCACGCTGGTCGGGTCTGGCTGGCACACCGTGCCCATCGAGGCCGAGCTTGAGCCGCACACGCCGTACTGGCTCTTTTACACGACCAACGGGACCAACAGCGCAGTCAACAACGTCGCCCTGACTCCGGTGGTGGCGGATCCCATCGATCACTTCGCGCGCCACTGGCGGCCTGCCTGGCTCGAGCGCGCCGCGGGGGTCTCAGTGCTGCTCGGCGACATGTTCACCGCTGGCGTGCTGTTCCTGGGGTTACTGTCGCTGCGCCTGCGCGAGGGCCGGAGCCGCAGCATCGCGCTCCTGCTCGCGTTCGGCTTGGGTCTCGGGGTCGTGCTGGTGCTCAAGGCGGCGCTGCTGCCGGGATACGAGTCCTATCCCAGCGGGCACGTCTTCCGCGCGACGTTCGTGGCGGTGGCGGCGTTCGAGGCGTTCCGCGGAACTCGAGCGCGCGCGGCGGCCGTCCTCGTAGTGCCGCTGGTGGGGTTCAGCGCGATCCACCTGAACGGGCACAACTTCGACGAGGTTGTCGGCGGGCTGTTGCTGGCCGCCACGCTGGTCGCGAGCGTGCACGCGCTCGACCGGCGGCCCGCGCTGGCCGGTGGCGAGGAGCCCCGCGCGGCCTGGTGACTCAGGTCGTGTGCTGGTGTCGAGATACCGCGGGCGCCCCTTCGCGCGTTCAGGGCGGCGCGTGCGCCAGCGTGCTCCCGTACCACGCGAGGTAGCGCCTGACGTTCCCGGTCCAGTACGCGTCGTCATGGGTGCCCGGCAGCACCTCGAAGTCGTGGGGGATGCGCTGCGCGACGAGCTGATCATGAAGCGCCGTCGTGCTGGGAAGCCAGGGGTCGTCACGGCCCGCATCGATGGTGATGCGCAGGGTCCGAGCGGCCTCCGGGTGCGCGGCAACCAGCGACCCGGGGTCGCGCTTCTCGAAGGCCGCGCCAACCCCGAACGATGGGGGGGCGGACGCGGCGTCGCGCAGGGTGGGGCTGTGCGCCCCGACGACGCCAAACACGCCTGGGAAGTTGATCGCCACCTGCAGCGCGCCGTGCGCCCCCATCGAGTTCCCGCCGACCGCGCGGCTGGCGGGAGCGGCGATGGTGCGGAACCGCGCGTCCACCTCGGCGACTACGTCACGGGCGAGGTAGGTGCCCCACGCCGGACCGTCGGCAGCGTGGTCGACCCAGTAGCCATCCTCGCCCTCGGGAAGCACGATGATGAGCGGCGGTAGTTGGCCGCTCGCCGTGAGCGCGCCGGCCGCCTCGAGGAGGCCGTACCCCGGCCACTCCGAAGCGTGGTCCCCCCCGATGCCGTGGAGCAAGTAGAGCACGGGATAGCGCCGGTCTGAGTCGTCATAGCCGGGCGGCAGGTAGACCGTGTACGGCATCGTGCGTCCGAGCGCGGCGCTGTGGAAGGTCTGCTCGAGTACGCGCGCAGCACCGGTCCCGCTTGGCGCGGCGAACGGCGTATCGGTACTGACCCCCGCGGATCGGGTGAGTGGCATGCGAGGCAGCGCGCTGAGGGCGGCGCCGAG
>CADEHD010000263.1 GCA_902827055.1 uncultured Chloroflexota bacterium
GTGATATCGAGGACCTGCGCGCGGTAGATCCAGCGCTCGGCGTGCAGCTCGGGCGCGAGGTACGACACCGCGGTGCCGTCGGGCGCCATCCGCCAGTCGCGCGCGATCTGGTCCGAGGCGTGGGCGATGAGCTGCGGGACGCCCTCGCGCGGCGCGCGATAGAGGTCGGTGCCCGCCTGGGAGAGCACGGCGAAGACGACTGCGCCGTCGCGGGCGAACCCAATCGGGAACGCGCCGAAGCCACCGTCGTAGGCGTGGACCGGGCGGCGCACCCGGCTCGCGAGGTCGACCACCACGATCTCCTGGCGGCCGTCGTGGCGGGTGCTGCGGTACACGAGCTGCTTCCCCGTGGCGTCGAAGGCGGGTGG
The DNA here is from genome assembly GCA_902827055.1 of uncultured Chloroflexota bacterium. Classification (GTDB taxonomy): domain Bacteria; phylum Chloroflexota; class Dehalococcoidia; order UBA2979; family UBA2979; genus RBC038. Next base: position 369 of record CADEHD010000263.1, read on the forward strand.
CACGAGCAGGTCGGCGTCGCGCGCGAGACGCGACGGCTCGCCGCTGTCGAGGTCGAGCAGCCACAGCTCGGCGGGCGCATCGCGGCGGGGGAGGCTCCCGACCGGGAGCACCGTGTAGGCCGCGCGAGCGCCGGCGAGCGAGAACGCCGGGTTGATACCCCAGCCCTCGACGTGATCGATGGTCGCGACGAGTCGGCGGTCGGCCATGTTCGCCGCGGGCGCAACGAACACGCGGTCGGCGACCGGACCGAACTCGGCAAAGGCGAGCACACCCTCACCGGTGGGCTGACTGCGCAGGCCAGGAAGGAGGAGAAGCCACGCGCCGAGGCCGACCAGCAGCACCGCGGAGGGCGCGGCGAGGAGCGCGATGACGCGGCGGGAGGGCACCAGCATCCTGCGACCTTCGTTGTGTCACTCCGCCGAGCCCGCCAGTCTCAGCGCAGCAACCGTCTTCCTTGACGGTAAGACCACCATAGGGAGGGCGCGGAGGGCGGTCAACGCGAGCGGGCTGTTACGCTGAGTACATGATTTTGCAGTTCATCGACCTCGCGTTTTCGAACCCCGTTGAGTTCCTCATGCTCGTGGCCGCGTTCGCCTTCTCGATGCTGATCGGGCTGTCGTTCCACGAGTTCTCGCACGCCCTGGCGGCGCGGGCGCTCGGCGATCGGACGGCGGAGCGCGCGGGGCGGCTGACCCTGAACCCGCGTGCGCACCTCGATCCGGTGGGGTCCGTGATGATCCTGCTGGCCGGGTTCGGATGGGCGAAGCCCACGCCCGTCAACGTCATGAACACGCGGCACCCGATGCAGTCGCTCGCGCTGGTGGCGCTGGCCGGCCCTGCGTCCAACCTCGTGATTGCGGCCATCGCCTCGATTCCGCTGTCGCTGGGGCTGCTGACGTGGGCGCCGTACTCGGAGGCCGTGGGGCTGTTCTTCGTGATGGTGATCCAGCTGAACGTCCTGCTCGCGGTGTTCAACTTCCTGCCGCTCGCCCCGCTCGATGGGTTCAAGGTCGTGCAGGGGCTGCTCCCGCGGAACCTCAGCCGGTCGTTCGCGCAGCTCGAGGCGTGGGGCCCCGGGCTGCTCCTGCTGCTCATCGCGCTGCCCTGGCTCACGAACCGCACGATCAACCCGCTGTCCGTGGTTATGAACCCGATCGTCGAGTTCTTCCTCGGGGTGTTCCTGGACGAGGGGCTCGTCTGATCGCCCTGCTCTGGCAGCGCCCCCTGCGCCCCCTGCGGGCCGGGCTCGAGCGCGCGCGCTACCGGGTCGGGCAGGTGCGGCGCGGGTTCGGCACCACCCTCGACCCCGCCGAGGTGCACCTCGCGCGGTCGCTCCTCCAGCCTGCCGAGCTGCGCCTGTTCGCCGCGATGCACCCGCGGGACCGACGGCACTCGATGGACCTCCTGCGCGCGCTGGACGCGGACACCGAGCAGGGCCACGGGACGCCACCGTCACCCGAGCTCCGCCAGGCAGCCCTGCTCCACGACGTCGGCAAGGGCCACCTCGAGCTGTGGGACCGCGTCGCGTTCGTCCTGCTGGGCGCGGCATCGCAGCCGCTCGTGGACGGCCTGGCGAGCGAAAGCGGTGCGGCCTGGCAGCAGGCGCTGTGGCGCCTCCGCCACCACGCAGCCCTCGGGGCGGAGCGTCTCGTCGGGGCTGGTTCGACGCCACGCGTGGTCGAACTCGTGCGCCGGCACACCGCACCGCTGGCGGACGCGGGCGAGGACCACGAACTCGCGCGGCTGATCGAGGCCGACCAGCGCACGTAGGCGCCGACGCGACTCGATATCATGGGCGTGCACGTTGCCGCCCGGGCGGCGCCGGACGCAGGAGCAGATATGACGCGAGTGGCGATCATCGGGACCGGACTGCTGGGCGCGTCGGTCGCGCTGGGACTCAAGGCGTCGAAGCGGCTGCCCGACCTCGTCATCGTCGGTGCCGACCGGAATCGCGACCACCTGGCGGAGGCCAAGCGCGTCGGCGCCATCGACGTGGTGATCCCGGACCCGGCCGCGGCCGTGGAGGGTGCCTCGATGGTGGTCATCGCGGTCCCGGTGCTCGGCATCGAGGACGTGATGCGCTCGATTGCGGACACCGTCGAGGCGGGGGCGGTGGTCACGGACACCGGCTCCACCAAGACCGAGGTCATGGGCTGGGCCCGGTTGGCGCTCCCGAGCACCGTCTCGTTCGTGGGCGGGCATCCAATGGCGGGAACCACCGCCAGCGGCCCGACCACCGCCAGCGCCGAGCTGTTCCGCGGCGCGCAGTGGGTCGTGGTGCCATCGGTGAGCGCGAGCGACGGCGCCGTGCAGGCCGTGACCGGGATGGCGACCGCCCTCGGCGCGACCGCGCGCTTCATGGACGCCGAGGAGCACGACGCCTACGTCGCGGCGATCTCGCATCTCCCGCTGGCTGCGGCCACCGCCCTGTTCCGCCTGACTCGGGACTCCGAGGCGTGGCCGGAGATGTCGTTGCTGGCGGCAGGCGGATTCCGCGACACGACTCGGGTGGCGGGCACGCACCCCGACATGGCGCACGACATCGCGGTCACGAACCGCACGCAGCTGGTGCACTGGATCGAGCGGTACCGCGAGGCGCTGCGGGAACTCCAGGAGCGGATCGCGGACGTGGAGGGCGAGGAGGAGCTGTACC
>CADEHD010000264.1 GCA_902827055.1 uncultured Chloroflexota bacterium
TGACTGGCCAGCGACTGATGCTCCCACCCGACCTCACGGTCGGCGACGCTATCGAGTTCCTGCGGTCCCTCCACCCCGACGTTCGGGCGCCGTTCTACGTCTACCTGCCGCGGCGCGTCGGCGTGCTGCTCGGCGTGGTGAATCTCCGGTCCCTGGTGACCTCCGCGCCCGACCGCACCGTCGGGGACGTCATGGACGCCGACATCATCTCCGTGTCCGCGGACGCCGACCAGGAGGAGGCAGCTCGGCTGTTGCGGAGGTACCGCCTGCTGGCGCTGCCGGTCGTCGATGACCGAGGGCGACTCGTCGGCACCGTCACCAGTGACGACTTGCTCGATGTGCTGGAAGAAGAGGCCACCGAGGACATCTTCCGGATGGCCGGCGTCGGGTCCGACGAGGACCTGAGCAGCGTGTGGCGATCGGTGCGCTACCGGCTGCCGTGGCTCTCCGTGAACCTCGTGACCGCGATGCTCGCGGCGTTCACCGTGTCGCGATTCCACGGCACGCTCGAGCGGGCTGCCGTGCTCGCTTCGTTCATGCCGGTGATTGCCGGGATGGGCGGGAACGCCGGCATCCAGACATCGACCGTCGTGGTGCGCTCCATCGCGCTCGGGCGTATCTCGGCACGCGACACGCTGTCGGTCGTGAGTCACGAGCTCTTATCCGGCCTGCTCATGGGGGCCGCTACCGGGAGTGCCGTGGGTGTGGTGGCGCTTGCCTGGCAGGGCAACCCATGGCTCGGGGCAATCGTCGGCGGCGCGCTGGTGGGGAACACGCTCGTGGGCGTGACCGCCGGAGTGCTCATCCCGATGAGCCTCGACCGGCTGGGTCAGGACCCGGCGCTGTCGTCGGGCATCTGGTTGACCGCGTTCACCGACGTGATCGGGTTCACGCTGTTCCTGACGCTCGGGACCGTGTTCGTCAGCCGGCTCGGTACGTTCTGAGGCCAGAGACGGAAGAGGCCCCCGCAAGCGCGGGGGCCTCGTTCAGCCTGACGGTCGGGCGGATGCCCGCAGTGCCTAGCCCTGGAGGAGCGAGAGCACCGACTGCGAGGAGGTGTTGGCCTGCGAGAGCACGGCCACACCAGCCTGCTGCATGATCTGGCGGGTGACGAGCTCCGTGGAGACCTCGGCGACGTCCGCGTCGCGGATGCGCGACTCGGAAGCCGACATGTTCTCGACGGCCACACCGAGGCTGTTGATCGCGGCCTCGACCTGGTTCTGGGCGGCACCGAGCTTCGCGCGGTTGGCGGAGACAGTGGCGATGCCCTGGTCAATCGAGGTCAGCAGCGCGTTTGCCTTCGCAACCGTCGACACGTTCTGGTCGTCCGTGACCAGCGACGCGACGGTCGTGGTGCCCAGCGCCGTGGTCCGGTTGTCCGAGAACGTCACCGCGATGTCCTGGCCGACGTCTGCACCCACGCGGAAGTTCGCCGAGCCGGAACCACCGGTCGTGATCGTCAGCGTGTTCAGGTCGTCGTAGACGTTCGCGGCGGTCTTGGCCGCGGCGCCGTTCAGGGTGAGCTTCACGTTGTGGCCCGCGCCCTGGAAGCTGAGCGTCATCGTGCCGTCGGCGCCGATGGTGGCGTCGGCGGTGACGTCGATCGCCACCGAGTCGAGGTTGTTCGTGAGGCGGACTGCCGTGCCGGAGGTCGCAGCACCCACGCGCGAGAGCGTGTAGGTGGCGCTGGCCTTGGCGTTGCTGACGTCGACCTCGGAGATGACCGCGCTGGCACCGGTCGTGAGGACCGCACCAACGGCTGCCGTGCCACCAGTCTGCGTCGTCGAGAGCGCGCCCGTGAGCAGGCTCTGGCCGTTGAACTTGGTGCGCGTGGCGATGTTGTCGATCTCAGACTTCAGCGTCTGGATCTCGGAGCCGATGGCCGTCCGGTCGCTGGCGCCGAGGGTGGAGTTGGCGGCCTGGACCGTCAGCTCGCGCATGCGCTGGAGCAGCGCGTGGGTCTCGGTCAGCGCGCCTTCAGCCGTCTGGATCATCGAGACGCCGTCCTGGGCGTTTCGCGAACCCTGGCGAAGACCGCGGATCTGCGAGCGCATGCCCTCGGAAATCGAGAGGCCGGCCGCGTCGTCGGCAGCGCGGTTGATGCGCAGACCGCTCGAGAGCCGCTCGAGAGCCTTGCCCATCTTGGCGCCGGTGACGCTCAGGTTCCGCTGAGCACCGATGGCCGCGACGTTCGTGTTGATGAACATACCCATTGCAGTGGCCTCCTAAGCCGCGGGAATGCAGTCGTCCGCACTCCCATGCGAGGGCGTCCTAGCCCTCGTGTTCTCCTTGCCCCCTAAGGGGCTCACGGGAGAATCATCGGCGTGCCGATCGGCCTCCTTAGGGGGTATCGGCCTCCGGGATCAGGGATTTCGCCCCGGCACCCCGGGGATCCCCTGAGCGCTGGCATCCGAGGCCGCCCGTAGCATCCCGCCCATGGAACAACTCGCTGTGTATGGCTGGTCAGACGCCACTCCCGCGCTCCTCGAGTTGCTGCGTGAAGTAGCCGGGTTCGAGGCCGTGGCCGTGGGCGACGAGCGCCCGGCGGCGCTCGTGCGCGCCCGGGCCGCCACCGGGCTACCCGGCTTCCAGCACGTTCGCGAGATGGCTCGCAAGGCAACGTTCGACGCCGTGCTCCTGGGCGAGGGGGCGCACGCCGCCGATATCGCGGAAAGCGCCGCAGCGCGGGGCGCCAATCTCATCCTCCTTGGGACGCTCGCGGACGCCGATGTGCTGACTCGGGCCGCGCAGGCCGCACAACGCCACGGCGTGGCGCTGACCGTGCTGCGTCCGTGGCTGCGCAGTGGCGCGGTGGCGGCCGCGATCGAGCGCCTGGCGGGCCGCCCGCTCGACATGCTCGTGCTCGAGGCGTCCGGACCACGGATCCCCATGCAACTCCTGCGCGACCTCGTGGCGTTCGCCACCCGCGTGCTCGGGGCCCGGATCGTCGATGTGTCGGCGACGCAGGCGGGCGAGGG
>CADEHD010000265.1 GCA_902827055.1 uncultured Chloroflexota bacterium
GTGCCGCGACGACCACGAGGATGGTGCTGCGGAGCGGCCCTCCGCTGATGCGCTGCACGAGCAGCACCACTCCGGCGACGGCGGCGATACCGGCCACCGTGAACGCGATCCCCGTCAGCCCGGCGACATCCTCGCGGCCCGCGAGCCGTTGGAGGGCGATCGGCGTCGACAGCCGCACGAGCTGGTCAGTGGCGAACAGCACGAAGTAGATGAAGATCGCGAGATAGAACTGCGCGCCGAGGGTGCGCCAGACCGGGCGCCGCGACTCGGCGCCGGTCACGGTCCCCGGTGCCGGGCGCACGTCGTCGCGAGGCACGAACAGCATCACGAGCACCGCCGCGATCATCGGCAGCAGCGCGCCCGCGAAGATCGCGCCTCGGTACCCGAAGGAGAGCGCCACGAGGGCGCCGATCGACGGACCGATGGTGTTCCCGAGATGCTGTGCGCCGGTGACCAGGCTCAGGCTCCGGCTCATGCGCGCTTCCGGGACGCTGACGCTGGTCAGGGCGATGGCGGCGGGGATGAAGCCGGAGAACAGGCCCTGCGAGACGAACGCGAGGGACAGCTGCCAGGGCGCCCTCGCGAGGCCCGCGATGAGCATCGTGAGCGACGCGAACACGAGCGCGCGCACGAACATCGGCTTGCGACCAAAGCGGTCGGCGAGGGCGCCCCACACGGGTCCGCTCACGAGGCGACCCAGCCCGAGCGCCGCGTTCGCAATCGCGACCCAGAAGAGGGCCTCGGCGTCAGTGGCCGCTCCGAGTTCGCGCGCGTAGAGCGGGATGAACGGCACCCAGAAGAGGACGGACAGGCTCGCGATGAACGTGCTCGTGGCGATGTGCCACGTGGCGGCCGGGTGCCCAGCGTAGGTGCGTGGACCTCGGTGGAGCGTCGCGTCCGATGCGTCGCGGTCGGCTGGTGTGGCTACCGTCGGCTCCCGCCGTCGAGGCACGCCGCCCCGCGTCGCCCGTGCACCGGGCCTGTGTGGCGCACCCAGGCGCTGCGCCACGTGCCCAGTATCAGTGGGTGTCGGGCGTGGTGGGTGCACCGAGGCGTGGGCCCATTGTCGCGCGTCGAGCGGGATGGCGCGTCCTCGGTGGGTCCGAGGGTGGCGGTGACACACTGACCTGTAGGTAGCTAGAATCCCGCCTGCGCGCGATGCGCATCGCGGACGTGGATCGCACCGCGGCCGCTGCTCGCGGACTGGACACCGCGAGCTTCGGGCCAGCGGCGCGCGCGAGTCGCGGTCGCTGGCCCGGTGTATCTCGACGGCAGAGGCGTGGGGCGAGGCCTGGCTCCCCGCCCCCCGCATGCCACCACGCGATGACTCGGTAGGCTGCTGCTCGCGGCGATGCGCGTGCTAGCGGCGACCGTTGCCGCGCTCAGGGCTCGTGCTGCCCGAGCTGCCTCGGCGGCTGTTCTCCGCACCGGTGGCGCTGCTCCCGTGAGACTCGTCATCGGGCTTGCCGGTGCTGAGATCCGAGCCGGGCGTCGGCTTCGGGGTGCTGGTACCCGCCGGGGCGATGGCCACGGGGCTGATCGCGCTGGGCATCACGTCGCTGCGCGCACCCTTCTCGGGCTGTTTTGCCTTTTCGGGCTTGCCGCGCTGCTCCGAGTCGTCGCGCTCCTTCGCGGCGTTCGTGCCCGACTCACCTCGGTGCGAGGACAGGTGCTTGTCGAGCCCGCCGTGGCGAGCGCCGGCAGTGGCGCTGGCGACCGGCGTGGCTCGGCGCTGGGCCAGCACGCCCGCGCAGAACGTCGCGATGTCCTGGCCCGCGGCCGCGGCGGCGTTCTGGAGGCGCACGAACGCCGTCCCGAGGCGCTTGTGGTCGCGGCCCTGCTCGGAGCCGCTGTCGTAGGCGCGGCAGAGGCCGGGCAGCGAGGGCGCGACCGGCGTCGCCGTCGTGGTGGGCTTCGCGCGGCGGGGGCCGGGCGTCGCGGTGCCGCTGGCGGTGGCGGTGGCCGTGCGGTGACTCGTGGTCTCGCCGGAGCCGAAGCCGAGGACTTCGAACACGGCCTCGATGGGGCGCGGCACCTCGGTGGTCCCCGCGGATGCTGCGGCACCCACGGCGCCTCCGGCGATGGTGAGGCTGCCGAGCGCCACGGCGACCGCCTTGGGGAGCGTGCTGAGCAATCGGAACATGCGAGGCCGACCCTCTCGAGGTGCCGGCGCGCCGCCCTCGATTGGGGGGTGCGGTCGCGCTTCATTGCCTGGTCATGAGAGTCGGCGTGTCGCAGCCTCCGATTTCACTCGGAGATCTGTCAGAACACTGTGAGAAAAGCGAAAGCGCCGTCAGGTTGGCGAAGCGCGCACAGGGCGCGGCGTCAGGCCGAGGGGGCAGCGGGGCCTCGGGGCGGTGCCTCGCGAGCGTTGCGTCGAGCCTGCTCCCTGGCCACGTCGAGGGCCGCGATCTCGAGGGGTCGCAGCCGTCGGCGCGCGGTCTCCTCGGGCAGCCACTCGAGAGCGAGGAGTTCGAACGGCAGCGCCCGACGCAGCACGCCATGCAGGGAGCACTCGTAGATGAGGCTGAAGCCGCCGGGCTCACCACCGTCGCCGTGCGGGGCCGCTAGGAGAATCCCGTGCACCTCGATGGCGGCCTGGGCCCCGAGCTCCTCGGCCAGCTCGCGATGGATGGCGGCGAGCGGGGCCTCGCCGGGCTCAATCCAGCCGCCGAGCAGACCCCACGGGTTCCACGGTCGGAAGGTGTGGTGGCCGATGAGGACCCAGCCCTCGCGATCGCGGATGACGGCGAGCACTCCGACGCGATGTCGCGGCGCCGCCAGGCGAACTCCGACGACGAACAACACCCGGCGGGCGGTGCTGTCACGGAGGAGGGCGGCGAGCAATCGTTTAATGCATCGAGGGTACTTCGCGCGGCAGGCGCAGCGCGAGCCGGCGTACCCGACGTGCGCCTGCGAGGGCTCGACGGTGCTCGTGCAGGTCACGGCGGAGTGATTGATGGTGGGGGCGGG
>CADEHD010000266.1 GCA_902827055.1 uncultured Chloroflexota bacterium
CGCGCCTCAGCAATGCGGGCGAGCATCAGCCGCAGCTCAATCTCTTTGATGCGTCGGTCGCCGCTGCGCGCTTCCGCCATCGCCGTACGCGCGAACTGGTCTGCCTCCGCAAACTGCTTGAGTGCCATCAACGTGAGTACTTTCGTCCCGTAGGCCACAAACGGGAACCCGGTCTCCGGGTGAGCCGCGGCCAGCGCGAGCGCGCGATCCGTAAATCCCAACGCGACCGCCGGATACCCCGCGAGCAGGATGCCGTTCGCGATGGCGCTCATATACCGCAGCTCACCGCCCACGTCGCCGAGCTGCTTCGCCTTATCCATCGCCTGCTGAACGGCCGTTGTCGCGCCGCCCGTGTCACCCGTCAGGAAGGCGATCATGCCGAGCTCACCCGCCGCGCGGTTTATCCATGCCTCCTCACCGAGCGTCATCGCGAGCTCGCGCGCCTGCTCCCACGCGCGGCGCGCGGCGAGCACGTCCCATTCAAGGTCGACATCACCCTTCGCTGTGAGCCCGCGCAGCCGCAACGTCGCGTCACGAGCCACGAGTGGCCGCGCGAGCTCGCGCGCCAGCTCTTGAGACACCTCCCCGAGCGATCGCACCTGCATCTCGCCACGGAGACGACCAAACCTGGCGTGGATGGTGCGGCGGACGTCCCCAACTGCCACCGCGGAGGCCTCGGCCTGCGCGTAGAGTGGCGCGGCAGCCGACCAGTTGGTCAGCCACGCGAGGTGGTCCGCCTCTTCGAGCAGTGCCGCGACGTTCGGCGACGCGCGCAAGGTAGCGAGTCCGATCGGCACAGGCGGGCCCCAGGTGAGCACGCTGAGCAAAACGACCAGGACCGAACAGCGACTGGGCATCGCACGTCTCTCCTTGTTCGGAGTCGCTGGGGAGCGTGCATGCATCCTACATCGGCGTCACGCCACGCTCGCACAGAACACGAGCAGTTCAAGGCACCGTCCGCGATTCCCTAGCGTCGACTGTCCGCCGCAAAGGATGAACCTCGTCTGTAGGCGTGGTCTCGAGGGCCGTCACCCGGCCGCCGACAGCCGGCGGTGTCGAGTGCGACCAGTGGCGGGCCAGCACGGGGACGCGTGGCTCGCGCCAGCCTGGCACACAAGGCTGTCACGCCCGTGCGAATAGCCCGCACTTCACCGCCGGCCTGCGGCGCCGCCTCCTCCCGCGCCGTGATCAGCGGGTTCCTCGAGTTGCGAAGGAACCGCCGATGCACGGTTCCACTGGAGGAGAGAACATGACGACCCTCGACATCACCACGAACAGCGTGACCATCAAGCTCGCGCGAACTCCCCATACTGCGCCCGTTGGAAAACTCGCGGACGCAGAGCTTCACTTCACCTCTGGCCCACTTGCGGGCCTCAAGCTGCTCGGCTTCGGCATCTGGGCGGCACGCAACGGCGGACGCAACGTCACGTTCCCAGCCAGACAGTACAGCGCGGACGGGATGCGCCGGTCGTTCACGCTACTGCGCGATGTTTCGGGCCACGCGGCATCAGATGCCCTGCGAGATCTCATCCTGCAGACCTACGTTGAGACTGCGCCGCGAACCTAAGTTAGAACCTTGGGGGGCGCTACTGGGCGCCCCCCAAGCGGTGCCTCGCAGGCGTTGATACACTTCGAGACATCGCTTTCTGCAGGACGGCCGGCGGAACCCATCGGCCGATGTGGTAGGGTTACCGCGAACCCACGCCCCCAAGGTTCGAATCGACTACCGGAACCACCGGTAAGTCCCCAGCGATGGCCCTCGGTGAATCTGTAGCCTACGTACTGGATAAGCACGACTGCCTTGCGGAGGTCGGCGCGATGTGGGACCGCGCCGCCCTTGCGAGCGGCGCGCCCGAACTGTGCGCGGCATCGGCGCTCGGCACGTCCCTGTGGTCGCACATCGGCGACGCGACGACGGCCGAGCTGTATCGACTGATCCTGGACCGCGTACGAGCCGGACGCTTAGTCAACGTGCCGTTCGACGGGAGTGGCCCTGGCGTCCTACGGCAGATGCGTCTACATCTGCGGCCACTTCCGGGCGGTCAGGTGGAATGCAGGTCCACCGTGGTGCGAGAACACTGGCAGGGGACGGTGCGCAGCAGCGCCCCTGAGCCGGTGCCGCCGCTGATGCGCCTGACGGTCTGCAGTTGGTGCGGTCGCATGCGCGTCGAGACCGAGTGGCGCGACGTCGAGGTCGCGGTGACCGCCCTGCAAGTCTTTACGGCGGCCGGGCCGAGCGTGATCTCACACGGGGCGTGCCCCGCCTGTGCGACCCGCCTCATTGACGACGTGCACCGCCGCGACTAGATCAGCGGTCCTCCTGCACCAGTACACGCTCTCGCATGCCCACGACCTCGAGGTAGCAGCGTCCGCGGTCGCGGATCACTCGCGCCCTCGGCATGTACGCGTAGTAGTAGACGTACTTGATCTCCGCCTGACGCCATTGCCGCCCACTGGCGACGAACGCGAAGACGGTACCCTCGTCCTCGAACCCCTCGAAGTCTCCGGCGAGCAGACCTTCCTCAACGACGTGCTTCACGAGGGCCATCTCTGAATTGCATCGCATCACGCGCCGTTGCGCACGGATTGACGGTACCGTCGATTCGTGCCGATGACTCGATCTGAGTCAACCTGTGGTCCTGCTCATTGAGGATAACGAGACAACCCGAGAGATCACCGTTGCGGTGCTCCAGCACGCCGGGTACCGGGTGTGCACCGCCGCCAACGGGCAGGAGGCGCTGGTGAGCCTGCGCGGGGCTCGTCCCGACGTCATCCTCTCAGATCTTGACATGCCCGTTCTGGACGGCTGGGCGTTGCGGAAGGTGCTCCTCGCGTCCGCGGTCTGGCGCACGATTCCCTTCGTCGTCGTGTCCGCGGTGGTCGATGCCGGCGCCGAGGCGGACCTCGACGCCCCGATGGGGCTCCACAAGCCCGTCGCCGC
>CADEHD010000267.1 GCA_902827055.1 uncultured Chloroflexota bacterium
CGGGACTGACTAGGCCAGCGCGGGCTCCGGAGGCGGCGCCTCGGCCTCGACGACCTTCGTCGCGACGACCTTGCCGTCCTCGTAGTCGAGGTGCACCGTGTCGCCCTCGCTGAACGTGCCGTCCAGCACGCGGTCGGAGAGCATGTCCTCGATCTCGTTCTGGATCACCCGGCGCAGCGGCCGCGCCCCGAAGACCGGGTCGAACCCCTCGGTCCCCAGGTGGTCCAGCAGCGCGTCGGAGACGACCAGCGCCATCTCCTTCTGCCGCAGGTTATCGCGCACGTCCGCCAGCTCCAGGTTCACGATCTTCCGGATGTTGTCCGGCGTCAGCGCGTGGAACACCACGGACTGGTCGATGCGGTTCAGGAACTCGGGGCGGAAGACACGCTTCATCGCCTCCGTGACCTGGTCCTTCATCCGGCGGTACTGGTCCTCGGCGTTCTTAATCTCGTCCGTCGAGACCGAGAACCCGAGGCGCGAGTCCTTGCGAATCAGGTCCGACCCCACGTTGGAGGTCATGACGATGATCGTGTTCCGGAAGTCGACCTTGCGCCCCTTCGCGTCGGACAGATGTCCGTCGTCGAAGATCTGTAGCAGCATGTTGAACACGTCCGGGTGCGCCTTCTCGATCTCGTCGAGGAGGATCAGGCAGTACCCGCGGCGCCGCACCAGGTCGGTCAGCTGACCGCCATCGTCATAGCCCACGTACCCAGGAGGCGAGCCCACCAGTCGCGAGACCGTGTGCTTCTCCATGAACTCGGACATGTCGAGCCGGACGATGTTGTCCTTCGACCCGAACATGAACTCCCCGAGCTGCTCGGCGAGGTAGGTCTTACCCACGCCGGTCGGGCCCAGGAACATGAACGTACCGATGGGACGCTTCGGGTCCTTGAGGCCGGCCCGCGCGCGCCGAACCGCCTTTGCGAGAGCCTCGACGGCCTCGTCCTGGCCAATCACCTTCGCCTTGAGGAAGCTCTCCATCTCGAGCAGCCGCGCCGACTCCTCGGACGCGATGCGCGTGAGCGGGATCCCCGTCCACATCGACACGACGTCGCGGATGTCCTCTTCGGTCACCGTCGGCTGGTCGCCCGTGCGCTCCGTCTGCACTTCCTGCTCGAGCTCCTCGAGCTTGGACTGCAGCCGAACCTCGCGCTCGCGGAGTTCCGCCGCGTACTCGTACTGCTGGTTCGCGATCGCCTGGTCCTTCTCGCGACGCAGGGCCTCGAGGCCCTTCGTCGCCTCGCGGACCGTCGGCGGCGTCGAGTAGCGGCGAATGCGCACGCGCGCCGCGGCCTCGTCCACCAGGTCGATCGCCTTGTCGGGCAGGAACCGCTCCGTCACGTAGCGCGAGGAGAGCTCGGCGGCGGCGCGCAGAGCCTCGTCCGAGATCGTGAGCTTGTGGTGCTCCTCGTAGGCCGGGCGGACCCCCTTCAGGATCTGCACCGTGTCCTCGACAGTCGGCTCATCCACCCGCACCGGCTGGAAGCGCCGCTCGAGGGCGGCGTCGCGCTCGATGTGCTTGCGGTACTCGTCGAGCGTCGTCGCGCCGATGGCCTGGATCTCGCCTCGGGCCAGCGCCGGCTTGAGGATGTTCGCCGCGTCGACGGCACCCTCGGCCGCGCCCGCACCCACGAGCATGTGCAGCTCGTCGATGAACAGGATGCAGCTGTCCGAGGAGCGAATCTCCTCGATGACCTTCTTCAGGCGCTCCTCGAACTCACCGCGGTACTTCGTGCCCGCCACCAGCAGGCCGATGTCCAGCGTGAGCATGCGCTTGCCGAGCAGCGTGTCCGGCACGTCGCCGTTCACGATGCGGTGCGCGAGGCCCTCGGCGATGGATGTCTTGCCGACGCCCGGCTCGCCGATGAGGACCGGGTTGTTCTTCGTGCGTCGCGACAGGATCTGCACGACGCGCTCGATCTCGTTCTCACGACCGACGACCGGGTCGAGCTGACCACCTCGCGCGGCCGCGGTGAGGTCCACACCCAGCTGGTCGAGGGTGGGCGTGCGCGCCTGGCGTCCGCCTGCGGCGGCAGCCTGCTGCTGCGGCTGCGTCGCCGCGAGGATGCGCTGCGTCTCCGTGCGCACCCGCTCGAGGTTCACGCCGAGGCTCTCGAGGACCCCGGCCGCGATGCCCTCGCCCTCCCGCACCAGGCCGAGCAACAGGTGCTCAGTCCCGATGTAGGAGTGGTTCAGGCGTCGTGCCTCGTCCACCGCGAGCTCGATCACCTTCTTCGCACGAGGCGTCAGGCCGATCTCACCCGAGGTCGAACGGTCCCCACGGCCGATAATGAACTCGACCGCAGAGCGCACCTTGTTGAGCTCGACGCCCAGGTTCGAGAGGACCTTGGCGGCTACGCCATCGCCCTCTCGCACCAGCCCGAGGAGCAGGTGCTCAGTGCCAATGTAATTGTGGTTGAACCGCTGCGCCTCTTCCTGAGCAAGGGTCAGGACACGGCGGGCGCGCTCGGTAAACTTGTCAAAACGATCGGCCATCTGCTGACTCCCGTCGTTCCCATTCAGGCTAACACACGCCCTGCCGTGGTTCGACCCAGGCGTGTCGCCCGTTCGGGCAGGTCACCGTCAGATCATCATGCGGCGTGGACCCCGTTGGAGTTATCGGGGTTTCCCTTACGGGCGGGAATCGCGTGCCCTCAGCAAGGGCACCCGCCCAGCTCGTCGAGGGGAAGTCGCCCCCCGAACGCGCACAACGGGCGTGCGCGAGACGCCACGCCCGTTGCCGCAAGAACATCCAGCCACCCGGCCCCGCGCTGGTGACGCGGGCCCGGCGTATGCCACGTACGAGCTTACTCCGGCGCTTCGCCCCGCGCCTCGAGCTCGGCCTGTGCCTGCGCCATGGCGGCCGCCATCCCGGTCATCGGTGCCTGCTCCGGCTCGCGTACGCGCTGCCCGCCCCGGTCCCGGCCCCCGCCCCGCCCC
>CADEHD010000268.1 GCA_902827055.1 uncultured Chloroflexota bacterium
AGCCCTGTGCCTGGCGGTCCAGGAGCTCGGCATCGATACGGTTCATCGCGATCTTGATGATGTCGGCGGCCGTGCCCTGGATGGGCATGTTGATCGCGACCCGTTCGGCGGCCATGCGCTGGTTCCGATTGGAGGCGCGCAGCTCGGGGATGTAGCGGCGGCGGCCGGTCAACGTAGAGGCGTACCCCTTCGCCCGCGCCTCGTCGACCACGCGGTCGCGCCACGCCGCCACCGAGGGGTAGGCCTCGAAGTAGTGGCGGATGAACTCCTCGGCCTCGTCGCGGGGGATCCCCTCCCGCTGGCTGAGGCCGAAGGCCGTCAGTCCGTAGAGGACGCCGAAGTTGAACACCTTCGCGCGCCGTCGCATCTCGGGTGTGACCTCCTCGAGGGGTACGCCGAACACGCGCGCCGAGGTCGCCGCGTGGATGTCGAGGCCGCGGTCGAACGCCTCGCGCAGCTCGTCATCGCCGCACATATGCGCGAGCACGCGCAGCTCGATCTGCGAGTAGTCGAAGGAGAGGAAACGCGGCGCCTCACCGCAGTCGCGCGCCACGAAGGCGCGACGCACTGCGTTCCCGATCTCGGTGCGGAGCGGGATGTTCTGCAGGTTCGGGTCGCTGGACGACAGCCGTCCGGTCGCGGCCGTGACCTGCGAGAAGACGCTGTGAATGCGCCCCGTCCGCGGGTTGACCTGGCCCGGGAGCGTATCGACGTAGGTCGACTTGATCTTCGTGACCTCGCGCCAGCGCAGCACCGCCTCGACAGCGGGGTGCACGTGGCGCAGCGGCTCGAGGGCGGTCGCGTCCGTGGTGAACCCCGTCGCGGTCTTGCGCGTCTTCGGCAGGCCCAGCTCCGTGAAGAACACGTGGGACAGCTGCTGGGGCGAACCGATCTGGAACTGGTGCCCCACCGAGGCGAACACCTCCGCCTCCGCGTCGGCGATCGCCTGTTCGAGAACGTGCGCCTGCCCCCGCAGGACCTCGAGGTCCACAGCGAGCCCCCAGCGCTCCATGCGCGCGAGCACCGGGACGTGCGGCATGTCGAGGTCCTCGAATACCCCGAGCAGCGCGTTGGCCTCGAGGTCCGGCTGCAGCACCGCGGCGAGGCGCAGCGCGAGGTCGGCGTTGCCTGCCGCGTACGCAGCACAGTCCCCGGGAGCCGTGCGCGAGAACGGGATCGCCTTGCGTCCCGTCCCCAGCAGCACCTTCGGGTCAACCAATTCCTGGCCCAGGCGGTTGAATGCCAGCCCGCGGACGGTCACGTTCGGATCGCCGAGGAGGTACGCGGCGATCATCGTGTCGAACGCCGCGGGCGCAGACCAGAAGCCGCCTGCGGCCTCTGCGAGCGCGAGCGTGCCGAACTTCGCGTCGTGCGTGACGCGCTGGAGCGACGCGTCTGTGAACAGCGGCTCCAGGGCACGGAGTACCTCGGCCTGGGGCAGCTGATCCACCTGCGGCGTGGAGCTGCCCTCGGAGGGGCCGGTCGCCTCCAGCGAGAACTCCTGCTGACCCTCGGCGGGCGGAGCGGCCTCGGTGGTGTGCCCGAACGGGATGTACCAGCCCCGCGCCGGACCGATGCTCAGCCCAATCCCCACCAGCGCATCGGCGGCGCGCATCGGATGCGGGTCGTCGGCCACCACCTCGTAGCCGAAGCGACCGGCGCGCCGAAGCTCACGCACGACCTCGGCGAGGCGTGCGGTGGTCGTTACCACCTCGTATTCGCGCTCCTCGGCGGGCGCGCGCTCGACGGCAACCTGCGGGCCCGGTCCGTCCGTGACGTGGTCGGGCAGGCGCGAGACGAGCGAGCGGAATTCCAGCTCGCGGAACATCTCGAGGACGGCGTCGCGGTCGTAGTCCGCCACCACGCACGCCTCGAGGTCGAGCGTCACGCCCGGCACGTCGCGCACGATCGTGGCCATCGTCTTCGAGTGCACCGCGTCGTCTCGCCCGGCCTCGAGGGCCGTCCGGGCGCGCGGGGGCGTGATCTCGGGGAGGTGCTCCAGCATCGCCTCGAGGCTGCCCCACTGCTGGATGAGCGCGAGCGCGCCCTTCTCCCCGATGCCGCGGACGCCGGGGATGTTGTCGGAGGTGTCGCCGACCAGCGCCTTGTAGTCGACCATCTGCGCGGGCTCGAACCCCCAGCGCTCGCGGACCGCATCGGCGTCGTACATCACGTAGTCGCGCTGGTAGGGACGGTACATCTGCACGCGTACCGGGCCGCCCACGAGCTGCACCATGTCGTTGTCGAGGGTGAGGATCACGACGTCGACACCCTGCGCTGCGGCCTGCATCGCCAGTGAGCCGACCACGTCGTCGGCCTCGAAGCCGGGGACCTCGACGACCGGGATCCGGAAGGCGTCGAGCAGCGTGCGCACGCGCCCAACCTGTGGACGAAGGTCGTCCGGCATCGGACGGCGCGTCGCCTTGTAGGTCGCGTCCGCCTCGTGGCGGAACGTCGGCGTGGGGCCATCCCAGGCGGCGACAATGTACTCGGGGTGCAGGGTGCCGAGGGCGTAGAGCAGGCTGTTCGCGAACCCGTAGACCGCGCCCACGGGCTCGCCGGTCTTGCGGAGCGTCAGCGCCTCGCGCAGGGCGAAGTACGAGCGGTAGATGATCCCGTGACTGTCGAGGATCAGGAGGAGCGGGGCGTGCGCCTCGGAGGCCTCGCTCGCAGATCCATGCGCTGGCTCGGCGGTGGTCACCTCGGCAGTATAGCCACCGCCGCCGAGGACTCCGGCCACCCCGCCGGCCGCCGCTCCCACGACGCGCTTCGTGGGCGCGGACGCCAGCGCAGAATCGAGGGCCGCCCGGGGCTCTAAGATGCGCCCATGCGCTATCGATCGCTGCCCGTCATCGCCATCCGTCGGATGCTGGGCAACTGGCGCCTCGAGGCGAGCGTGGTCATCGGGACGATCATCGCCTCGACGATCATC
>CADEHD010000269.1 GCA_902827055.1 uncultured Chloroflexota bacterium
GCGGCGCGCACCCGCGCCTTGCGCGGCACAACGGCGCCGTCGGGGCGCGGCAGGGGCCCGCCGGGACGGGGGAGCGCCGTGGCGCCGTCAGGCGGTGGTGCGGCGCCCAGCCCGCGGCGGCGATGAGGCGTGCGACCAGCTCGCGCGGCGGGCACTCGTCGCTGAACCGCTCGATGTCTCGGCGCGTGCGGATGGCGGTCACGACGTCCAACGGTGGCTCCTTCGGGGCAGCCACGTGACCGTATCAGCCCGCGAGACCGAGCGTCCGCTGCCCGAAAGGGCAGTCCTCGAGGAGCGGGCACGCGTCACAGAGCGGGTTGGTGCGGCGGCAGATCTGCTGGCCGTGCCGCACGATGAGCGCATGCCACTCGTTGAGTCGCGCGACATCGGGGCCGATCGCGGCGAGAAAGGCCTGCCGATAGCGCTCGTACTGGCGAGCGCCCGGCGCGAGCTCCATCCGCTCCGCGAGGCGGTAGGCGTAGGCATCGACGACGAACGTAGGGAGGCGTGCGGCATACAGCGTCATCGCGTCCGCGGTCTCGGGGCCCACGCCCCAGATCCCGAGAAGCCGCGTGCGCACCGCCTCGGCGTCCCCGGACAGCAGTTGATCGATGGAGCCGCCGTGCTCCTCGACAAGAACCCGACAGAACTCCTGGATCTTGCGCGCCTTCACGTTGAAGTGCCCGGTGGGCCGCACCAGGTCAGCAACCACGTCTTGAGGGAGCGCCAGGATCGCCTCGGCGGGCCAGGCGCCGGCCGCGCGCAACTGGCTGAGGGCGCGCGCGGCCGCCGTCCATGCCGTGTTCTGCGTCAGGATCGCGCCCAGGCAGATCTCGAAGCGACCGTCCTCGTCAGCGTGGGGCCACCACTGCTGCGGTCCGAGCGCCTCGAGCAGAGCGTCGTAGGTCCACGCGAGACGTGCCGGGTCGGGGGAGCGCACCAGCTCAGGGCGCCCCGGGCCTGGCGGCAACTCAGCCACGAGCCCACTTCGGGAGGGAAGCTTTCGGTTCCGCATCGTAGAACGCGATGTACGGCTTCACGTCGAGCACCGGCGTTCCATCGACCAGGTCGAGATCGTCCACCTCGAGCACTGATCCTGCCACCTTCCGCAGGCGGCACACGGTGAACGACACCGGATTCGGCCTCGCGCCGCCGCGGAGTGCCAGGGCTCCCTGCAAGGGCAGCCGCGCGTCGCCCGAGGGGTAGGCCTGGAGTCGTGCCCGCAACTCCCCCGGGATCTGGTGCAACCAGCCAATAACGATCACGTGCGAATAGTCCCTGAGTCCGGCGAGCGCCGGCTCGAGGTCGGCCTTGAGCTCGATCCGGGACCTGACACCCCGCCAATCCTGCCGAGCGGCATCGTGCTGCCCGTTCCGAACAACGCCCACTGGCTGCAACGCCACCGGAGCGGACCAGTCGGGGTACGTTGGTACGGTGGTGTCCATGAACCCCATCCTACCGCTCGCCGACCCGCCTCCGGAGGCCCCGCAGAGGGCGCGGAGCGGCCTCGTAAGGGGTCCGCAGGGGGGACATCGGCTATGATGAGCAGCGTGAGTACTGGCCGAACGCTCAACGCCTCGTTCGGATACCCGCTGCTGACCCCTTCCCTCCGCGGTATCGGCACAACTCCAGAGCGACACCTCGGAGCGGCGACCCCGCGTCGCGAACACGGTTCGGAGGCCATCGCGGTACGACCCGCGGGTGAGGCCACGCACGACAGAATGGGACACGGATGACCTCGACTTCTGCGCCTGACGGCAAGACGAACGTCTCACCTGACTCGACGTACAACGCATCGAGCATCCAGGTACTCGAGGGACTCGAGGCCGTGCGCCGCCGGCCGGGCATGTACATCGGCTCCACGGACGAGCGCGGCCTGCACCACCTCGTCTTCGAGATCGTGGACAACGCAATCGACGAGGCGATGGCCGGCTACTGCGACCGCATCGAGATCACGATCGAGCCGGATGGGCACATCTCCGTCTCAGACAACGGGCGCGGGATCCCGGTGGACACCGTCGAGAAGACCGGGCTGTCGGGCCTGGAGACCGTGCTCACCGTGCTGCACGCCGGCGGGAAGTTCGGCGGCGGCGGGTACAAAGTGTCGGGCGGCCTCCACGGCGTCGGGGCGTCCGTCGTGAACGCGCTCTCGGTCACCCTCGATGCGGAGGTGGCCAAGGAAGGCAAGCTGTACCGCCAGCACTACGCGCGCGGCGCCGCCGAGGCGCCAATCGCCGCGGTGCCGGGCGAGACCCCCGAGCGCAACGGCACCACGATCCGCTTCCTGCCGGACGCGGAGGTCTTCGAGACCCTCGAGTACGACTTCGCCACGCTCGCGAGTCGCTTCCGCGAGATGGCCTACCTGACCAAGGGCGTCTGGATCCAGTTCCTGGACCTGCGCGGCGACGGGCGCGAAGTCAACTTCTACTTCGACTCCGGGGTCGAAGCGTTCGTGCGGCACATCAACCGCGAGAAGGGCGCGCTGCACCAGACCCCCATCTACGTGCTCGAAGAGCGCGACGGCGTGATGGTCGAGGTCGCGGTGCAGTACAACGCGGGCTTCTCGGAGTCCGTGTATTCCTTCGCCAACACGATCAAGACCATCGACGGCGGGAGCCACCTCACCGGCTTCCGTACCGCACTGACTCGTGCGCTGAACGAGTACGGGCGCAAGGCCAAGCTCCTCAAGGACAACGACCCGAACCTCAGCGGTGACGACGTGCGCGAGGGCCTCTCCGCCGTGATCAGCGTGAAGATCGGCGAGCCCCAGTTCGAAGGGCAGACGAAGACCCGCCTCGGCAACCCCGAGGTCAAGGGTGTCGTGGAGTCCGTGGTAGCGAACCGCCTCACCCAGTACCTCGAGGAGAACCCCTCGGACGGGCGCAAGATCATCGAGAAGGCGCTGACTGCCTCGCGAGCCCG
>CADEHD010000270.1 GCA_902827055.1 uncultured Chloroflexota bacterium
ATCTCGGTGATGGGAGGACTCCTCGATGCGCGCGGGAGCGCCCTCGCGGGGCGGGGCGGGGCGAATCGTGTAGTGAGGAACGTAGTCTACCGGTAGACTCGCGAGGAACCAGCCCAGCGCGCGATGGTGACGGGCGCCCGGAGCGCCGTGGGCCTCGCGGAGCGCTTGCGAATCGAGGTTCGATGCCGCGCTACTGCGTGTTCTGCGAGATCGCCGCGCACCGTGAACCTGCGGACATCATCGCGGAGACCGAGCACTCGATGGTGTTCCGCAATCGCCTCCGCTGGGTGCCGATCATGCTGCTGGCGATCCCGAAGGAGCACCGCACCCAGGCCGAGTTGTGGGCGAACATGGGCGAGGTGGGGGAGCTGGCCGTGCGCATCGCGCAGGAGCAGTGCCCGGGCGGCTTTCGCCTGCTGTCGAACTCCGGGTACGACGGCATGCAGTCGCAAGACCACGCCCACGTGCACATCATCGGTGGCCAGTTCCTGGGCGAGTACGCCTAGGGACACGCGCGCCGATGCGCCCGTACGCCCTCGGCCTGTGGGCTGCGAGGGGCTGGCGAGGCTACTGTGTGCGCTCGCGCCAGGCGCCGAGGGCCGCGCGCTGCTCTTCGAAAAGCACGTCGATGCCGCGGCCGGCGAGGTCGAGCAGGCCGTTAAGGTCCGCGCGGGTGAACGGCTCGCCCTCGGCGGTGCCCTGCACCTCGACGAGCTGCCCCGTGCCGAGCATCACGACGTTGGCATCGACCCCCGCGATCGAGTCCTCGGAGTACTGGAGGTCCAGGAGGTGCGCGCCCTCGAGGACGCCCACCGAGATCGCGGCCACCTGCGTCTTGATCGGGGACGTGGGGAGCAGGCGCTTGCGCTGGAGCACATCGACGGCCATCGCGAGCGCAAGCCAGCCGCCGGTGATCGAGGCCGTTCGTGTGCCGCCGTCGGCCTGGATCACGTCGCAGTCGATCGTGATTGTCTGCTCACCCAGCCGGTTGAGGTCGATGGCCGCGCGCAGCGAGCGCCCGATGAGGCGCTGGATTTCCATCGTGCGGCCGCCCTGGCGGCCACGCGCCGCCTCGCGGTCACTGCGCGTGTGGGTGGCCCTCGGGAGCATGCCATACTCGGCGGTGACCCAGCCCTGGCCGGTGCCGCGGAGGAAGCCCGGGACGCGCGGCTCGACGCTGGCCGCGCAGAGCACGCGCGTGTCACCCATCGAGATGAGCGCCGAGCCTTCCGCGTGGCGGAGGTAGCCCAGCTCGATGTCGACCGGGCGCAGCGCGTCGAAGGCGCGGCCGTGAGCGCGCTCCAGCATGGTGCCTCCTGTGAACGCGGCGGTCCTCGGTGAGACCATGGCCGCGGCGCCGAGTGTCAGAAGCGAGGCGTCGCGCGGGTGCCTCGGGTCGAGGCGTGCCGGCGCGAGCGGGACAATCGTGGACGCACTGTAGCACCAGGGTGCGGCGCCCCAGAGTCGTGCCGACATATGCCCGGGCGGGCGTGATGAGGCCGGAAGGCGGACGTGATGCCGATGTACCGCGTGTACACGACCGAGGACGGGCACACCCACCTGGAGGCGTGGCCGGCCGAGCGCCTCTCGTTCGAGGCTGGGCCGGGGCCGTTCAAGGGCCTGGGTGGGGCCGTGCTGGGGGACGCCCGGCGCATCGCGCTGTTGCGCATCGCGCCCGGGTCACAGCCGCCGCTGCATCGGGCGAATTCGGGGATGGCGATCGTGCTCGAGGGGGACGTGCTGCTCGGCGTCTCGGACGGCACCGAGGTCCTGCTGCACCCGGGGGACGCCGTCCGCATCGAATCGCTCGGCGTGGGCCGAGGCGGCGTGGGAGGGTGGTCGCCCGCCAACCCCTCGGAGGGCACGCCTGCGCTCCTCGCCCTGGTGCACATGCCCTGACGCCGGCACGGGCGAGCGAGGGGGCGCAGGCGCGGTGTGCCCCCGGTGTTACGTTTTGGCGGCTCGGCGTCCTGTACTGGTGACGGGGGAGACTCGGAGCACCCCGCACCCACGAGGACGACAGCAACGCCGGAAGTGGACGCGATGCAGCACCACCAGCAGCAGGAACAACAGGACGAGCGATTCGCCGCGGACGCCTTCAGCATGCTGGCGAGCGACGCCCCAGCGTTGAACGCCGACGCGATCTGGGCTCGGCTGGCCGAGGGCATGGCGCCCGCCCCCGCGGCCCTCGAGGCGAGACCACGACCGTGGTGGCGGACGCTGGCCGACCTCGTGCCCTCCATGTCGGGACCGTCAGTCGGGCGGCGGGCGGGCTTCGCGCTCGCTGCGGTCGCCGCGCTGAGCATCGCGATGGTGGTGAGCCTCGGCAGCGGCGGGGACCGCGCCAGTGCCGCCCTGCTGCGGTCGGCGCGGTCGCTCTCCGCCCAGACCGACGCCGCGTTCGCGGACGGGACGCTCTCGAGCAGCGAACTCGACACCCTGCGGGGGGACGCCGAGCGGCTGCTGCAGTCGATCCTGGGCGACCCGGCCGGGCTCCGCGGGCTGAGCGCGGACGACCTCGGGGCGCTCACGCAGGTGCTCACCGCGCTGGAGGACCGGCTGCGGGCCGGGTCCGCAGTCGCCGCGCCCGCCCTGCCGCCGGTGCAGATGGCCGCCGGGATCGCGAGCGACGCACTGCGCAGCGCGGCGCCCTCGCACCCCGCGCTGCTCGTGACGCGCGACCGTGACGAGCGGATCTCCCCCGCCACCCCGGGCGTGCGCACCGTTGCGGCGGGCGATGGTGGCAGCGCCGACATTGATGTCCAGGCGGGCACGCTCGTCGTCGTGCGGACCACGCCGGCCGCCGGGTGGGTGACCGAGGTGGAGCGAGCCACCGGCCGCGAGGTCGAGATCGATTTCCGTCGCACCGCCGACGGGCGGCGACTGCAACTCAACGTCGAACTCGAGGACGGCC
>CADEHD010000271.1 GCA_902827055.1 uncultured Chloroflexota bacterium
AAACTGCATCGGAAAGTCTGTGACTGTGGTTCTCACGGACGGTGGCATTGGAGTTGGCACGGCGACGGGCGTCGTGCAGCTGCTGGGGCCATCCAATCTCCGGACGACCGGACCGATGGTAGTCGGACCTCAGCCCCCGGCATCCGACGTCGATGACGTGCACGTGCTCGTCGTCGACGACGCGAGTTCGTAGGGCATCTGAGAGGGGGAGGTTCGACCTCCCCCTCGCGGTTCGTACGACAGGCGGGGTATGACGGCACCCGTTGCGCGCATCGTTCAGTGGCTGTTCGTAGCGGCGCTCGTGGGCTGGTTTGTGTTCCTGCGGCCCGGTTTCATCCTCGACGGGCCCGGCGGCTACATCATCGTGCAGGGCCGCAGCATGGAACCCACGATGTACACCGGCTACCTCGCCGTGCTTCGCCGCCAGTCGTCGTACCAGGTTGGTGACGTCATCGGCTTCCGCACGGAGGGCGGCAACGTCATCCACCGCATCGTCGGTGGGAACGCCGTCTCCGGCTTCGAGATGCTGGGTGACAACAACCCGCTACCCGACCGCTGGCGCCCAACGCCGGACCAGGTCATCGGGCGGATGCTGTTTCATGTGCCGAAGGTCGGTGGCTGGGCCAAGCGGGCGCGCGAGGGCGCCTCGTTCAACGCGCTGTTTGGCCTCGCCATGGCGAGTGCCGTCGTTGGGGGATCGGCCGTCGCGAGACGACGACGCAAGGGAGGGCGCATAGTGACACTGCCCGCATCGAGCACGGGGGGCGCAACCTCGAGTGGGGCGCTGCCCTCGGCGGGGCCGCTCGCGGAGGCACCCCGACCCGTCGCCCTCACGTTCTTCGCCGCGACGGGCCTCGCAGCCCTCGCCGCGCTCGTCGGCTTCTTCGCCTTCCGCCAGCCCCTCACGCAGTCGCGGATGACGCCCACGCTGCAGTACACGCAGGCGGGGAACTTCGACTACGCCATCGAGGTGGCGCCCGCCACCATCTACCCGTCCGGCATCGTGCGTCCGCAGCCCGGCGCCGAGGCGAAAGACGCTGCGAAGCCAGAGCAGACGGTCTTCACGCGCCTCGCCAACGCCATCGACGTGGACTATCGCTACATCCTCCAGGGCACCGGCGGTGCCGAGGTCAGCGACGTGCGTGGCTCCGTGCGCACCGACCTCGAGATCCGCGCCGCCGATGGCTGGACGCGCACCACCGAACTCACGCCGCCGCGCCCCTTCGCGGGCAGCGAGGTCACTGAGTCCGCGCGCATCGACCTCCGCGCGATCGGCGCGCTCCTCGACCGCGTCGAGGCGGAGACCGGCTTCGAGGCCAAGTCGTACGACCTGCTCGTCACGCCGACCATCGACGTCGAAGGCCTCATGGGCGCCGAACCCATCGCCGAGGCGTTCGCGGCGTCCCTGCTCGTGAAGCTCGACCCGCAGCGCGTCGCCCCGCAGGGCGCGCTCGATGTGACCAAGCCGACCTCTCGCTCCGTGCTCGTGAAGACCGCGTCGACCATCGGGCTGGGGCCCCTGCAGGTGACCACGGCGTACGCGCGCGTCGGCGCCGCCGCGCTGACGGCGGGCGCCGGCACGGTCGCCGCCATGCTCGCCGGGGTGATCTTCCTCGGGCTGGGTCGCAGCGAGGAGGCCAAGATCCGCGCGCGCTACGGCTCGATGCTGCTCCGCGTCACCGCCGCCGAGGACGAGGCAATCCGTGACCGCGTGCGTGTCGTGTCGATTCGCGACCTCGCGCGCATCGCCGAGCGTGCCGGCGTGCTCATCCTCGAGGAGCGCCACGAGGCACTCGGCCTGCGCTACTTCGTCCGCGACGGCGACACGGTCTACGAGTTCGTCCCGGACCCCCCGACTCGGCGCGGCCGCTTCACCGACTTCGTGGCGCGCGCGCGTCCGGACGTTGAGCCCGCCGGGCAGGAGGCGTAGCCACCATGCGCCGCGCGCGCACGCTGCTCCTCGGCGGCCTGGCCGCCGTGCTCGTGAGCATGGCGATGGCGTCCGCGACAGTCCTGAGCGTGAGCGGTGGCACCCTCGCGGTGTTCACATTCCCCGTCGATCTGACGCCGCCCGTGCAGCAGTGCGGCCCAGCCAGGGGACCGAAATTCCCGCCACCGCACGGACAGGGCCCGGCCCGTGACGCGCACTGCTGCCCGGAGCGCGACGACGACGGGCGCCCGTGGGACTCGTCGAGGCCAGGCGCCGGGCGGTTCATGCAGGCGACTGTGCCGGCGGGCTTCCAGGCGGTGCCCGTGAGCGCGACTGCTCGCGCGGGCGGTGCCGGCGGAAACCCGATCCCCCTCGACTGCGCGCGTCGCGAGGCGGATTGGCGCTCCGACCGCCCGTCGGGGGCGCCTCGGGCGGCGGCGACGCCCGTCGCCACCCCTCGATTCGGGCGACCGCGCTGAGTCGTGGCTCCCTCGTGCGGCGCTAGCGCAGCCGGTCGAGGAGGGCGCGGTACTCCGGGCGGCGCGGGTCGTGCGCGCGCATCTGCCCGACGGGCGACGCGCCGCCCTCGATGCGCGGGCCGCCCGCGACGCGACGTGGCTCCGCTGCCTGGTACAGGACACCGAGGGGAATCCGCTCACCCCACTCCTCGACCAGCGTCGCGGCGCGACTTCGATCGTGCACCTCGTGTGTTGGCGGCACGTCGTAGGTCCGCCCGCGGTATCGCTCGAAGTCGTTGGTGCCGCCGAACGTCACGCACGGCTGCATGACATCGATGTGCGCATAGCCCGGGAACCGGACGCCCTGGACGATCAGCTCGGCGAGGTCGTGGACGCGGTTCGACAGCCCGCGCGCGACGAACCCCGCGCCCGCGCTGAACGTCAGCTGGGTCGGTACCACCGCGTCGGGTTCGTCTGGAGTCGTGCACGGCCACGCCTCCGGCCCGGCCGGAC
>CADEHD010000272.1 GCA_902827055.1 uncultured Chloroflexota bacterium
GGCCGTGTGCTACACGTGCCACGACGGCAGTGCCGCGCCCAACATCAAGTCGCAGTTCGACAAGCAGTACCGGATGCCGATCACCGCGACCGCTGGCATCCACACGAAGGACGAGGCGCGGAACCGCGTGGCCTCCGCGTTCAGCGGAGCGAACCGGCACGTCGAGTGCGCGGACTGCCACAACCCGCATCTTGCCGGACGCGGAAACCACACCATCGGCAGCAACTACGCGTTCGCGCCTCAGCAGGGCGTCTGGGGAATCAGCGTCCAGAACACCGCGCCCTGGGCTCCGCCTGCGTTCAACCCGATCGCGCAGGTCACCTTCCAGTACCAGTTGTGCTACAAGTGCCACTCCTCGTGGGCGTACGGGAACTCGCCGCCACTGTCGCCCTCGGGCGGGTTCCCCCAGACCGACCAGGCCAAGGAGTTCAACACCCTCAATCCCGCCTACCACCCCGTCGAGGACGTCGGGAAGAACCCGTTCCAGAAGGCGAACGGCACCTCGTACGCCAGTTCGCTCATCGGCGGGTTCACCCCCTCGAGTCGCATGGTCTGCAGCGACTGCCACATGTCCGAGACGAGCGGTGATCCCGCGGGCCCGCACGGCTCGACGCGGCCGTTCCTGCTCCGCGGCCAGTGGGACCGAACGACGGGCCGGAGCGGGACGCAGGGTCACCTCTGCTTCACCTGCCACGCGTACAGCACGTACGGGCCCGGCTCGTCCGACTCGGCGGGGACGGGATTCTCGGATCCCGACGGCAGGAACCTTCATGGGCGCATGGTCGGCGCTCGGAACAAGGCGAACAACGATCAGCCGATCGTCTGCCAGGACTGCCACGTCGCCATCGTGCATGGGTACCAGCGCGATCATCTGCTGGGGTTCACCGGGGACGGTCAGCCCTACGTGAACCGACCGTACTCGGGAGGGCTGGTGCAGATCGACCAGTGGCGCGCCAGCGGCCAGTGGGTGTTCGACTCGTGCAAGACCGCCATGGACACCTGCAAGTGAGTCGTGCAGGCGCGGGGACGCGGGCCTAGGCGCCGGCGACCTGAGTGCCCGTGATGCGGCCCACCTCGAGCTCCATCTCGGCGCGGGTCATGCCGCCGATCCGGACCGCCGTCACCAGCCCGTCGCGACCGATGAAGATGTGCGCCGGCAATGTCGCCACGCCGAACGCCCCGGCGAGTTCGCCCGTCGCGTCCACGCCCACGGCGAATCGGTAGCGCGTGTTCTCGAGGTAGCTCCTGACGATGACAACGTCCTCGCGATAGCTCATCGCGAGGAACGCGAGGCCCGCCGGGGCGGCGTCGCGGGCCACCGCGTCGATCTCCGGCATCTCCGTGCGACACGGTGGGCACCACGTCGCCCACACGTTGATCCACGCAGGACGGCCCTCGAGTGCGCCCGTGCTCCAGCTGCCGCCCTCGAGGAGCGGGACCTCGACCCGCGGGGTCGCGCGGCCGACGAGCGAGCGCTCATCGGCAGTTGGACCGGCGTCGTCTGCTGCGCCCCCATCGAGACGCCGTCGCAGCACCGCCGCTCCCGCGACCAGTCCGCTCGCTGACACCACCGCAGCGAGGAACTCTCGACGCGAACGGCGCGGGCGCGGAGGCGACGACAGGCGCTCCCGAAGCGGGCCCTCGGCGGACGGCTCGCTAGGCGTAGGCATGGAGCCCGCTCAGGAACAGGTTCCCGAAGTACGTCAGCAGGACCGCGACGAATCCCACCACCAGGAGCCACTGCGCGGCGTCGCGGCGATGGGCGTGGAGATGGAGGTACGCCGCGTAGACGAGCCAGGTCGCGAGAGCCGCCGACTCCTTCGGGTCCCAGCCCCAGTGGCGGCCCCATGCCTGGTTCGCCCAGTAGGCGCCGAGCGCCAGCACCAGCGTCATGAACGGGAAGCCGAGCGCGGCACCGAAATAGCCCACCTCGTCGCAGCGAACGAGGGCGGGCAGCCACGTCGAGCGGAGCCGCTGCTGCAGGAGGTAGAGGATCGCGGCGCCGAACCCGATCGCGAAGCAACTGTACGCGACGATCGCCATCGTCACGTGGAGGGCGAGCAGCTCGAGAGCCTGGAGCGCGGGGACAGGCGGGCGGAGCGCCGGTGAGAGGGCGGCCGCGTAGAGGAGCAGCGCGCTCGCAACTGGCGTGAGCACGAGCGCAAGACCGCGCAGTTGGTAGCGCGCATCGACGAGGTGCATCATCCCGAGGATGCCCATCGCGAGGCCGATCGAGAAGTCGTACATGTTGGTGAGCGGGTAGTTGCCGGCCGCGAACGCCCTCGAGGCCAGCGACGCGAACAGGAGCACCGTCCCGAGCGCCGAGAGCGAGGCTCCGTAGCGCTCCAGGACGGCGAATGGGGTGGGCAGGGCGGGGGCGACCAGGGCCGCGCGGACATCGAACGCCGGTGCGAGTCGGAAGGGCGTCGGCGCGGGCATCGCGAGTCGCGCTCCGAGCGCGGCCGTGAGGCGCACGCCGAGCGCGATGAGGACCGCCGACGTACCCGCCGCGAACAGCGCGTAGGACGTCGAGTCGGTCATCGAAGGGCGCCCCGTGGCTGGGCCGTAAGCGCCCCCGCGACCTCGGTCGCGATGCGTGCGAACTCGTCGTCGAAGGCCAGTCCTGAGCCGCGCGTCGCCGCGAGCCGGACGACCGATGTGCCGTCGGGGCCCGCGGTTCCCGCGCCGTCCGCGCCGTACGTGCTCTCCTCGATGCGCACCCACACGCGTCGGAACGGGAAGAGCAGCGCGAGCAGCGACCCGGCGACGACCATGAACGCGCCCACCCAGACCAGTCGCATGCCGGGGTCGCGGAGGAGATGAAGTCCCGCGAAGCGCGTCTCCCGCGCGAACGTGAACTCGACGCCGGCGACCGTGGCGCT
>CADEHD010000273.1 GCA_902827055.1 uncultured Chloroflexota bacterium
GCAGCCGCGGCGCGTCCCAGAACGTCGAGGTGTTGACCCGTACCGCCTCGACCGAAACGGACACCCCACCCCACAGCTCAGTGAGCCCCACGTAGCAGCTCGCACCACGCACGGGCAGCGCGTGAGCCAGGAATCGCCGCGCGTACTCGTAGTCCGGCTTCGGCGGCAGCCACGAGCGCTGGAGGATCTGCAGCGGCTCGGAGCCGATCGCGAACAGGCCGTCGTGCTCCGCGTAGAAGAGTGAGCGGAAACCCATCGGGTCCTTGGCGGCGAACAGCCGTCGCGCGAGGCCGTCCCAGATCACGATCGCCCAGTCGCCCAGCAGTCGCGTCACGCACCGCTCGCCCCAGTGGAGGAACGCGGCCATGACGTAGTCGGCATCCGTCGCCTCGCGCGCGCGCTCCGAGGTCCAGCCAAGCGCTCGCGCCAGCTCGTCGCGGTTGTCGATGCGGCCGTCCCACACGAGGTGGTAGCGGCCCATCCCGTCGACCAGCGGCAGCACCTCGCGCTCCGCCTCGGGCGTTGTGGCGCGGTGCGCCTGGCCGAGGGCCACGCCCTCGCCCTCCCAGAGCACCGGCTCGCCCTCTCCACGATGGCGAATCGCGTGCAGTTGCGCGCGCGCCAGGTCCTGCGGGACCGGGCGTCCATCGAGCGACACCAGCGCAAGCACCCCGCTCACGAGGCGCGCTCGCTGGCGGGCAACCCATCGAGGGGAAGAAAGCCACGGTCGAGGCGGTCCGGGTCGAAGGCGAAGTCCGCGACCTCGACCCAGGCATGCGCCTCGACGTCGTCGGTCGGCGACTTGCGCACGCCCACGCGCAGGACACCATCGAGACCGTGGGAGCGCAGCAACTCGCGGAACACGATCGCTGTCTGGAGACAACGCACCGGGAGCGGGGACAGCGCTCGTGCGCGCTGCAGAGCACGCAGGAGGAGCCACGGGTCCACCCCGCGCGCTTCGAGATCGGCACGCGACGACGGAGTCGCGGTCATGCCCTTGCGCGTCACGGCGGTCACCGCGGCGTTGCCGCGCAGTCGGAAGAGGACCGTCGTGCGTGCGACGAGCAGCAGCGCCTTGAGCGTCTCCCGCAGGGCGAGAAGCCGGCGGGGCATCAGGCCCTCGCGATCAGGCCGGATTCAACAGCGGAGTCGAGGAACTCGGCGACGTCGTCGCGGGCGGTCTCGGGATCCACCTCGAACTGCTCGACCACCTTCGTGACGATCGTGTCGAACGCGTCGCCGCGAGTGACCGAGTCCCAGATCAGCGCCCCGACGGCGTTGAGCGAGAAGTAGACGCCCGAGCGCATATCAAGGAGCACCGATTCGTCCCCCACGGCGCGCCCCGTGACGCCCTCCGCGGCAACGAAGTGCTGGTGAGCCACTGCCATCCATCTCCCCCGACGTGGTAGTCGTCGGCGTGTGCTGCTCACGCCCACCCTGGTGTAAAGCAGAGGTTACGAGGGGACCCTGTTGTGTCAGTTGACTGTGGGTGAGGAGCCTCACAAACGCCTGTCGATTGGATTGCAGCGAGACCCTTCGAATGTTGCGAGTTCCTGCACGAGCCGCGGCCGGCCTCGCGAGGGGGCCATTTGTGATGCCACGTCGCTTGATCGCTGGCTGAGCGCGGCGCCTACCTCGAGGTCAGCGTCCGTCCACGTCCGTTGTCTGCACCGCGCTGGAGGTGCATGCTCCGGTGATAGCAGGGAAGCGAGCACGTTCGTGAATCCCGCGCGAGTCCGCAGCGGCGCACTCCTCGGCATCGAGGGCATCCCGGTCGACGTTGAAGTCGACATCGGCAGTGGCCTGCCCGCGTTCAACGTTGTCGCGACGAATACCGACGCTCTGCACCCCCGGTCACCCGCACATTGCGGACGCCTACCGACCCTTCCAGCGTGATGCTGGCGTCGTCTTCTACCCAGATGACCGAGACGAGGTCGCTCAAGAGCCGCGACCAGTCGGGCTCCACTCTCTCCCCTGTGCGTTCGTCGTAGACCCCCGGCGCGAAATCGAGCACGGACTCCGCGACGATGCGCGCCATGAGCGCCTTCTGCTCGATGGACTTGGCTTCGTTCGCTTCGCGCTTGCGCTCCTCGAGCAGACGGCGCTGCTCGTCATCCAGTCGGGCGCGGTTCGCAAGCCCCTCGGCTTCCGGGAGCTTCTCGCGCAACAGCAAGTCGGTCAGCCGTGCACGTTGCCGCTCGATGTCCTCAATCTGCGCGTCCAGCGCGGAGACGCGAGCGGGAAGCTCGGCGGCCTGCGTCGTCCACTCATCCGCCCACACCTCTATTTCGCGCTGCAACCGCTCGGGGTCATCGAGCATCGCCATCAACCCCTGCTTCACGCGGGCTTCTAGGTCATCAGCCTTCCATCGCCACTGCACGCCGTCATGGTTCACGTCCTCCCCGTAGCGGCGACGGCGGTAGCACAAGTACTCCTGCCGGTAGCCGTCCAGCAGTTCATTGGTGCGCGAGTTCCTGCGGTTGGTGGACTCGAACGTGTACGTGCTGTCGCACCTGCGGCAGCGCACGATTCCTCGCAACAACGCGAAGTGCTTCGGGGTGCGTCCGTGGTGCGACGCTCGATTGGTCATCGCCTCGTTCGCTGCGAACCAAACCGCGTCCGGCACGAGTGCCGGGCATTGCATCGGCTGCCCCTTGAACGTCGCCGCTCCGCGATACCTCGGATTGCGGATGAGCTTGGCGATGGTGCCGCCCGACCACTTGAGCACGCCCTTCTCGGTCATGTGCTCGCCGCGACGCTTGGGGTTGTCGGCAGACGGCGTGGGGACTTTGCTGTCGGTGAGCGCCGTGGCGATGGCGGTGATGCCCTGCCCCTCGGACGCCATCTTGTAGATGCGCCGCACGATC
>CADEHD010000274.1 GCA_902827055.1 uncultured Chloroflexota bacterium
GAGCGCGCGAGATCCCCGGGGATTGCGGGCGGACTCGCGGCCCGGGCTGCCATACTGATCGTCGTGCTCTGCATGTTCTACGCGCCGGCCGCGCTCTCGAGTCGCGCCACCGAGGGGCAGGCGCGAGGACTCGACGCTCTGGCGTTCCTGTCTGACGATGGATCCGGTCGAGGCGCGGTGGCCGACTGGGCGCGCGGCCTCGAGGGGTCCGCGGTGCTGCTGGAGGCCGTCGGTCGTCCGTACCAGGACGACAACCAGGTCTCGATGGCGAGCGGCGTCGCCACAGTGCTCGGATGGAACGGGCACGAGGTGACGTGGCGTGGTGACGATTCGGACGTGGGCCCACGGGAGGCAGACGTGACCGCGTTGTACTCGGCTGGTGCGAACGACGTAGGTCTCGCGATCGCGAGGCGGTACGGGGTGACGCACGTATACCTCGGCGCGCGCGAGCGCGAGCGCTACGGCAGCGATGTCGCCGCGCGATTCGCGGCGTGGCCCGTGGTGTTCGAGGCCGGGCGTGGCGTCGTGGTGGCCGTGCCCACCTCGGCGGCGGCGACGCCGGGGCTCCGCCCGTGAGCACGAGCGCGGCGGAGGTCGCTCGCGCCGAGGCGCCGGCGGCTGGCCTGGCGCGGGCGCTACCGGCCCAGGTGGGGCTGGCGGTGGCGGCGGTGGGCGTCCTTGTGGTTGTCGCGCTGGTGATGCGGTTCGTGACGCTGGGCGAGCGGGCGATCCACCACGACGAGTCGTTGCACGCGCTGTTCTCGTACCGCTTCGCCGAGGGCAAAGGCTACCAGCACGACCCGCTGATGCACGGTCCACTGCAGTTTCACTTCGTGGCGCTGTCGCAGAAGATCCTCGGCGCCGACGACGCCACGACGCGGGTGCCCGCGGCAGTGTTCGGCGCGATGCTGGTCGCGACGCCCCTCCTGATGCGTCGCCACTTCGGCACGGCGGGTGTGGTGTTCGCGGCGCTCGGCCTCGCCTTCTCGCCGTCGCTCCTGTACTACACGCGATTCGCGCGAGAGGACCCGTACGTCCTGGTGGCGACCGCGGTGCTGGCGTTCTCGATCTGGCGGTACCGCGAAGAGGGCGGCATGCGCTGGCTCGTGGCGATCGCGATTGCCATCGCGGCGGAGTTCGCGACCAAGGAGACGGCGTACCTGTTCATGGCCGTCTTCCTCCTGTACGTGAACGGGGCACTCACCGGAGTGCTCCTCGATCGGCTGGGGGTCGAGGGCGGCGCGCGCGTGGCGCGAGGGCTGCTCTTGTTCCCCGTCGCCTGGCTGGTGGCGGCGACCTGGCCGATGAGCGGCGAGCGCTTCGGAGGCGGTGAGCGCCCTCGCGAGGTGGACCTCATGGTCGTGCTGGGGACGCTGACACTGCCGTTCCTTGCGGCCGCGTTCCAGCTTCCGCTCCACCTCGTGGGGATTGAGCTCGAGGGGCAGTCAGAGCGGGTCGTGGGCGGTCTGCTCGTGAGCGCGATGATCGTCGCGAGTGGCGAGATCGGCGTGTGGTGGGACTGGCGTCGGTGGGCGGTGCTGGCGGCCGTGATGTATGGCATCACGATCCTGCTGTTCACCACGTTCTTCACGAACCCGGTGGGATTCGCGGGCGCGTTCTGGACGCAGCTCGATTACTGGCTGGCGCAGCAGGCGGTGCAGCGAGGTGAGCAGCCGCTCTACTACTACGCGTTCATGGTCCCGCAGTACGAGGCGATGGCGCTCGTCCCGGCCGTCATCGGCGGGGCGGTCCTCCTCCGACGGGGCCACCGGCTGCCGAAGCTCCTGGTGTGGTGGGTGACGGGCACCTTCATCGCGCTGAGCATGGCCGGTGAGAAGATGCCGTGGCTGACGGTGCACCTCGCGTTGCCGCTGGCCATTCTCGCGGGGTACGCGCTCGGCAAGGGATTCGAGGCGGCTCGGGCGGGGGGTGGCAACCTCCTGAGGCCGCGCCTCATCCCGGTCGCGCTCGGAATGGCGTTGCTGTTCGTGTACGCCGTCCGCACCGGGACCGCTGTGTCGTACGCCCATCCCGATACACCGATCGAGCCCCTGATCTACACGCAGACGTCCGCCGACATCCCGGCCATCGCGCGTCAGCTCGAGGCGCTGGCGGCCGAGCGTGGCGGCAAGGACCGGCTCACGATCATCGTCGACAGCTCCGAGTCGATGTCGTGGCCGTGGGCGTGGTACCTTCGCGACTTCCCAAACACGTCCTACGTGGAGCGCATCGACGAGGAGACGCTGCCGCCGGGCGCGATTCTCCTGCTGTGGGACGGGACCTTGCGCGGACACGCGGCCCTGCGTGATCGCGCGGTCACCATCGAGGAGTACCGCCACCGCTGGTGGTTCCCCGAAGAGGGCTACCGGTCGTGGACGCCTCGCAATCTCGTAGGGCGCGCGGCCGACGGGTCGCTGTTCGGTGACCTGGTGTCGTTCATCGCCAACCGCGAGAGCGCCGAGTACCTGGGAACGCTCGAGGGTGTAGCGCTCTTCCCGGAGGACCCGCCCGCCCTCACCATGCCCACCACGGGGGTGTCGTACGGCCGCTAACTCTCAGATTGCGCCCGTGCGTCGTGCGCCGGCGTGGCGGAGCTTCCGAGTCTGGCTCGGGGTGGCGGTCAGCCTGCTCTTCCTTGGGTTGATGCTCTGGCGCGTCGACCGCCACGAGCTCGCGGCGGCGCTGGCGAACGTGGAGCTGAGCTACCTCGGGTTGGCGCTCGTGGTCTACGGGGTCGCCCTCTGGGTGCGCGGGTTGCGCTGGCAACTGGTGATCAGTCCGCACGTGCGCACCTCGTCTTTCGAGGCGTTCTCGTTG
>CADEHD010000275.1 GCA_902827055.1 uncultured Chloroflexota bacterium
CGTCGGTGAACCGGATCGGCAGCATCGTGTCGCCATCGGGGCGGGCGAACGTGATGTCCGCCGTACCCGTGATCACCGCCGTGTCTCCCTCGATGCGGACGGCGACATCAGTGAGCTCGAACGACTTGTAGGCGCCGCTGCCGACCACCGCGGCGATGTTTTCGGCGCGGGACTCGAGCTTGGCGCTCGTGTGGACGTAGGTCAGGTCCTCCGCCATCAGCTGCTCGAGGGCGGCGCCGTCCTTCGCGATGGTCGCGTCGAGCCGCGCTCGCTGCGCCGCAAGCACGTCGAGCTGAGCCTGTGTCCGGGTCTCGGTGGTCATGTTGCCTCCTGCGTAGGGCCGTTCGCTTTGAGCCGGTCGAGAGGCCGCCCGCGACGCCCGCGAGGGTGGACGGACCGACAAGGGCGGCACTGTAGCGCGTCCGGCGGAGCCGCGTACCTCGTATGTGCTTGTGTCGAGCGCCTGCGCCGCGGGCCCGCGGCCTCCGCGCAGCCTCGCGACGTTGTACATTGCCGCATCATTGCGTGCGTGGCCGTGCGAGGTGCGCGCGTCGAGTCCGCAGGCTGCGCTCGGAGGGCGAATGGGCAAGCCGACGATCTATGCCTCGATGGCCGAGGCCGTGGCCGACGTCAGGGACGACACCATGCTGATGATCCCGGGGTTCGGCCCCGGGTCGCCGCACAACCTCATGACCGCGCTCTACTACCAGGGCGCCAAGGGGCTCACGACCGTCTCGAACGGCGTCGGGTTCCCGTCGGCGGACCCGCGGATGCGCGGGCTGGGCGACCTCGTGATGGAAGGTCGGGTGAAGAAGGTCATCGCGGCCTTCACCGCCTCGACGCGCCCCTCGAGGGCCGGCACCGCCGAGGAGCTGATCCGCAGCGGCGCGCTGGAGGCCGAGGTCACGCCCCAGGGCACCCTCGCCGAGCGCATTCGAGCCGGTGGCGCCGGCATCCCGGCGTTCTACACGCCGGCCGGGGTCGGCACGCTGGTGGCGGAAGGCAAGGAGACGCGGGACTTCGATGGGCGCACGTACCTGATGGAGACCGCGCTTATCGCGGACTACGCCTTCATTCGCGCGCACCGCGCCGACACCGCGGGCAACCTCATCTTCCGGCTCGCGGCGCGGAACTTTAACCCGATCATGGCGATGGCAGCCCGGACCACCATCGTTGAGGTCGAGGAGCCGATTGTGCCCGCGGGCGAACTGGACCCCGACCACATCCACCTGCCCGGGATCTACGTGCACAGGCTCGTGCAGATCCCGCCCGACGGCATCTTCTCCGTGACCCGGCAGGCGATGGTGGGCCTGCAGCAGGCTCGCGCCGGGTCGCCGCCCGGAGGCGACCTGCCTCGCTGAGACCGACGCTCGCGCCGACTGCACCTCGAGGAGTGACCGATGGCCGACAAGCAGCCGCTGACCCGCGACCAGATGGGGGCGATCCTCGCCCAGCGCATTGGCAAGGGCTGGATCGTCAACCTGGGGATTGGCATCCCCGTCCTCGCCTCCAACTTCTTCACGGAGGAACAGGACATCACGCTGACGTCCGAGAACGGCGTGATCGGCTACGGCGGCCTCGCGCCCGAGGGCATGGAGGACCCGGACCTCGTGAACGCAGGCGTGCAGTTCTGCACCCTGAATCCCGGCGGCACGATCGTGCACCACGCTGATTCCTTCGCGCTCATCCGGAGCGGACGTGTGGACGTGACCTGCCTCGGCGCATACGAGGTGGCGAAGGACGGTTCCTTCGCGAACTGGAAGACCGTCGACGACGGGATGGGCAACATGGGCGGTATCGGCGGGGCGATGGACCTCGCCGCGTGCGCCCAGCGCATCTTCATCGCGATGGAGCACACGACCCGCGACGGCAAGCCGCGGCTCGTCGAGCGGTGCGCGCTGCCCGTGACCTCGCCGTCCGGCGTCAATCTCGTCGTGACCGAGCTCGGCGTGTTCACGGTGCAGGATGGCCACTTCGTCCTCGAGGAGCACGCGCCCGGTTACACGTTCGAGGAGATCGAGGCCGTGACGGGGGCCCCCCTCGTCAAGAGCCCGGAGCTGCGCCCGGTCAGCGTCTAGCGCCGGCAACCGCACCTTCGGGCGCGCTCCCTCGCGCCGTCCCGCACCCTGGGGCACCCCGGGGTATCCCGAGGTCGGGCTTCGGACACCCCGGCTACCCTGAGGTCGTGCGCGTACTCGTCGTTCCGCTGGCACTGCTCACGCTGCTCCTCGGGTGCGCGCGCAGCGACGACCGCGCGTCGCGCCCCACCCCATCCTCCGAGCCAGCGCGCCCCTCCGCCGAGGTCCCCGCCACGCCATCCACCGCCCGCGCCCCCGGAGGCGATGCCGGCTCGACGTTCCTCGCCGCACCACCCGCGCCCGGCATCGCATGGGCGGCGGTGGTCCACCCGCGTCGCGACGTGTACGAGCTGACGCTCGCGCACGTTCGCTCCATCCTCGATGGCGGCGTGCGCGACTGGAGCGAGGTGGGCGGAACGCCCGGACCGATCGACGTGCACGTGCCCGCCGAGGACCGCCCGGCGATCGAGGCCGCGTTGGGCGTCGTGCTGGCGGCGCGGTCCGTTCCCGCCGCCGAGCTGCTGGACGTCGTCGCTGCGGACCGCGCCCGGTTCGGCCTCGTACGCGTGGAGGCGCTCACCCCACGCGTGCTGCCGCTGGTCGTCGAGGGCTACGACCCGCTCCGCGACCCCGCGTCCCTGTCCCCGCTGCGCACCGAGGGCGCGCTGCCCGACTTCGATCCCGTGCTCGTCACCGCGATTGGCGAGGTGATTCCCGCCCGCTG
>CADEHD010000276.1 GCA_902827055.1 uncultured Chloroflexota bacterium
ACCTGCTGGCCCACCCGGAACATCTCCTCCGGGTTGACGTTGCGATCCCATGACAGCTCGGAGAGGTGCACGAGGCCGTCGGCCCCCCCGAGGTCCACGAACACGCCGAAGTTGCGGATCGACGTGATCGTCCCGGTCCGCACCTCGCCCTCGGCCAGCTCGTCGAGCAGTCGCTCCTTCTGCTCCGCGCGGTACTCCTGCAGCGCAGCGCGCTCGGAGAGGATGACGCGGTTCCGCCGGCGGTTGATCTCGATGACCTTCAGCCGCAGCTGACGTCCCACCTGTGCGGACAGCGGATTCGAGGCGTCGGCGCCAGGCTTGGCACCCACCACCTGCGACATCGGGATGAACGCGTTCACGCCCTCGACGTTGGCGAGGAGGCCACCCTTGTTGAAGCCGGTTACCTCGGCCTCGAAGATCTCGCCGCTCTCGAACCGCTCCTGCAGGACGCGCCAGCCCTGCTCGCCGCGCGCGCGGTCGATCGAGAGGAGGACCTGCCCCTCCTCGGTCTCCGGCTGCACCACGAACACCAGCACGGCGTCACCCGGCTGCAGTTTCGACAGCGGGTCGGCACCCAGCGAGTGCATCTCGTTGGTAGGTACGACGCCCTCGGACTTCGAGCCAATGTCGACGAGGATCCCGTCTCGGTCCGTGCGCATCACGTGACCTTCGACGACTTCGCCTCGACGTAGCGTGCGCGGTTCCGAGACCCCGGCTGTCTCCAGCAGGAGCGCCATGTCCATGATCTCGGGCTCAGTGGTGGGATTGGTCAAAGTTCCAGGGCCTCCGGTGGTCAAGATGTCCCGGACGAGCGCTCACACGCACCCCGGGCAAGCCGGGATGATATCACGGCTGCTCGGCAACGTACTGGCCGTCACGCAGTCGCGATCGATCGATTGCACTGAGCATCGTCCGAGGAAAACAGTCCGGGCCATCTCCCTGCACCCGCTGACCAGCAGCGAGTTCAGGCAGATGGCCCGGTAAATCCTGGCGGTGGCCTATTTTCCGCGCCCAGTTGCCCGGGGAGTATCGTCAGCGCTACAGCGTTTCAC
Source organism: uncultured Chloroflexota bacterium (assembly GCA_902827055.1). Lineage (GTDB taxonomy): Bacteria > Chloroflexota > Dehalococcoidia > UBA2979 > UBA2979 > RBC038. The sequence goes on from CADEHD010000276.1 coordinate 1,053, forward strand.
TTCCGTGTTCGGGATGAGAACGGGTGGGTCCGCTGCGCTCTAACCACCAAGGAGCCCAGTATCGCAGCAGTCGCGGCACTACGGCAAGTCCTCTGGTAGACGAAGTTCCGCGGTGCGCACAGGGAAGAAGACCATGGCCGGCAGCGCAAAGAACTCCCCTGTCCCGCCGGAGCAACTCGCGCTCTACGAGCGCCTCATCGCCACCCTGCCCGACGTCGAGCTGCGCTCCAACTTCGGCACGGCATACACCGCCCTCGCCGGGAACATGTTCACCATGATCTCGAAGCACGGCGTCGTCGGCATCCGGCTGCCGAAGGCCGAGCGCGAGGAGTTGCTCGCGAGGTATGACGCCGAGCTCTTCCGAGGCGACCCCGCCTGGCCGCCCGCGAAAGAGTACGTGGCGGTCCCGCCCGCCCTCCTTGCCAATACCGCCGAGCTCCGACCCTACCTCGAGGCGAGCCATCGCCACGTCCAGACGCTGAAACCGAAGTCGCCCCGGAAGCGCACCCCGTGATCCACATCGTCTTCGAGACCCACTCGACGACGACCGACAACGAGCACGGCATCGCCACGGGTTGGCTGCCCGGCGTGCTCTCCGAGGCCGGGCGCACCCAGGCGCGGCGCCTCGGCGACCGCCATCGGAACAGCGTCGCGGCTGTGTATGCGTCCGACCTCGCGCGCGCCCAGCAGACCGTGTCGATCGCCTTCGGGGGATCGCCGCTCCCGGTGGTCCTGGACGCCCGACTCCGCGAGTGCGACTACGGCTCCCTGAACGGCCGCCCCACCGCCGAAGTACACGCGCACCGCCTGGCGCACATCAGCACCCCGTACCCGGGGGGCGAGAGCTTCGAGGACGTCGCACGCCGCATGGCCGCGTTCCTGCACGACCTCGCCAACACCCACCGCGTGCCACAGCCACCTTCGAGCGAAAGCGCCACCCGAGTCCTGATCGTCGGTCACTCCGCCACGCGGTTCGCCCTCGAGCACCTGCTGCGCCGGCGCCCCCTCACCGAAGTCGTAGGTACACCCGCCCCGTGGCAGCCCGGCTGGGCGTACACCCTCGGGGACACCTCCACGGACCGCGGGCGCCACTGACCGACGTCCGAGGCGCACCTCGGCCGTTCCGACCGACCTAACTGCCGGCGATAGACGGCGACGGACGCGAAGAAGGCCGGGTCGCCCCGGCCTCCTTCGGAACTGTTTGGTAGCGGGAGAGGGATTCGAACCCCCGACCTTCGGGTTATGAGCCCGACGAGCTGCCGCTGCTCCATCCCGCGGCGAATCTCAGGCCAGCTCCCCGAGGGGAGCCGGCGGCACCTTCACACCGAATACTGCGCGAGCAACGAGAGAAACTTCGGCCCGGTGCTCACCACCCCCTTGCAGGGGTGAGATCGCGCTCGTGCCTGATAAAGGGTCAAGCCCTCGTCCATTAGTACCACTTAGCTGCACGCATTGCTGCGCTTCCACTTGTGGCCTATCAAGCGGGTAGTCTGCCCGCGGACTTACCTGGTTAACCCAGTGGGAGGCCTCATCTTGAAGTTGGCTTCGCGCTTAGATGCTTTCAGCGCTTATCCGTTCCGGACTTGACTACCCGGCAATGCCGCTGGCGCGACAACCGGTACACCAGAGGTCCGTCCACCCCGGTCCTCTCGTACTAGGGGCAGCTCTCCTCAAGCCTCCTGCGCCCACAGCGGATAGAGACCGAACTGTCTCACGACGTTCTGAACCCAGCTCGCGTACCGCTTT
>CADEHD010000277.1 GCA_902827055.1 uncultured Chloroflexota bacterium
CAGTAGGTTCCCTCTGGCATGTGTGTCCCCTCATCAGTCGCAGGCGGGCAGCCTCTTCATGGCACCTCCGGTGCCGGGCTGCGCGAGCGCCATTGTTATGAAGTTCACTACATGCGTCGACCAACAACCGTGAACACAAAGGCCACGCCGCGCCGAGGCAGGCCCGCGACGAGCGCGCCGGTCACGCCCCACCAAACGAAAGCGGCCCACTGTTGCCAGTGGGCCGCCCCGTCGACCGCGCGGTCGCGAATCTAGTTGACGGTGAATGCCACGTGCATGCCGAGGTCGTAGTGACCGGCGATGTTGCAGAGCAGCACGTACTTGCCGGCGGTCACGTCCAGCTCGAGCTCCTCGCTCTTGGAACCATCGAGCTGCTTCGTGCGACCCAGGGGCTTGTACTTGGTCTCGTCCACGATGCCGCTCGAGTTCTTCTCGAGCTTGTCGTGCGCGACGTCGGTCTTGACGACGACCAGCTCGTGCGGGGTCGACCCGCTGTTCGTGGCCTTGAAGTCGACCTTACCCGCCTTCACCGAGGCGCTCGCCGGCTTGACCGCCCACTCGGACAGCGTGACCGCCACCGAGCCCTCGCCGCCGGAGGCCGAGCTCGACGCGCCGGTGCTCTTGGACTCGGACGCCGAACCGCCCTCCGAGGCGCCGCCCCCACACGCGAGCAGCAGCGCGCTCCCGGCCACCAGGAGGGTGAACCCTCCTGTACGTGCAGCAGTAAAGAGTCGCATGATGTCTTCCCTCCGGTCAGTCGATTGCTTCTGACAGCACGATGCTAGGAACGGCCACCCGCACGCTGAGGGACCGAACTGCCCGCAGTCTGGGGACCAAGGTCCGTTCACCAACGCCTGCCACGACACCCAGTAATAGGCTGATTCGCCGCGTGGCGAAAGTCCCCTCGATTGGTGCGTTCGCACCATGCGGCTTCGATGCACCGCTCATAGCGTCCGACCGGGTTCATGCAGAACGCGCGGAGTGGGTGCAGGCATGCAACGGCAATACACGACTCTGTTCATTATGTGGCTCGTCGTCACCGCCCTCACGCTGGTGGCGATGTGGGCCTGGCAGCCGTTCCCGACACACGGGGCACTCGAGGCGGAAGTCACGGACGAGGCGTTCCGCGCGCTCCTCTACCTCGGCTCGCCGGTCCTTGGACTGGTGATCGCGGTCCTCGCCTACTCGCTCATGAACTTCCGCTCGGCCGGCCCCACCGAGGACGGCGCGTTCATCGAGGGCAAGGGCGCGCTCCCGAAGGTCTGGGTCGGCTTCAGCGCCGCGCTCTGCGCCCTGATGATCGTCTGGCCGGGACTCACCGGCATGGCCGAGCTCCGCGAACTCGCCGAGAACCCCGACATGGTCGTCAAGGTCAGCGGCGCACGCTGGTCGTGGACGGTCGAGTACCCGAACGGGGTCAAGATCACGGGCAAAGAGCCCATGGTCCTTCCCGAGGGCGAGCGCATTCGTTTCGACATCACCTCGGTCGACATCCTCCACGCGTTCTGGGTCCCAGCCTTCCGCCTGAAGGTGGACGCGGTCCCGGGCATGACGACGACGGTCACGGTCAACCCACACGGCGAGGGCGAGGCGGAGACCGACGCCGCCTACCGCCTGCAGTGCACGGAGTTGTGCGGCCTGCAGCACGCCAACATGGCGATGCCGGTCCGCGTGGTGTCCGAGTCCGAGTTCCAGACCTGGCTGCGCGATAAGCAGGCCAAGGCCGCTCGCTGATCCCCGCCGCTAGATCGAGCTAAGGAAGCCGTATGCGACCACTCATCAACGCACTCGTCCTCGCGGTCCTCGGGTTCGCCTTCGGCGCGGGCGCCACGGGTCTCTTCCGAGTCGCGGTCCTCGGCCGCGAGTGGTGGTCCACCGACCTCTCCTGGACGATGGGGTATCCGTTCGCCCTCATTGGCTGGGTCATGGGCGTCGGTGGCTGGCGCTACTGGGGCCGCAGCTGGTTCGGCCTCGCCGTCGCGCCGTACGAGTCGCAGGGCTGGAAGCGCTACCTCGACTGGAACGTCGACCACAAGGTGATCGGCATCCAGTACATCGTCACGTTCGTCACCATCTTCCTGCTGTCAGGCCTGACGGTGCTGCTCGTCCGCCTGGAGCTGATGCAGTCCGGCATGCAAATCTTCACGGAGGACCAGTACAACGCTGCTATGTCGTTCCACGGCATCACGATGGTCGCCGTCGCAGTCGCGGTGCTCCTCGGTGGATTCGGCAACTACGTCGTGCCCCTCATGCTGGGCGCCCGCGACATGGCCTTCCCGAACCTGAACGCTCTGTCCTACTGGCTCACTCCGCCGGTCGCCGTGCTCCTGCTCATCGCGGTCGCGATGGGTGGCTGGGACTCGGGCTGGACGGCGTATCCGCCCCTGAGCGTCGTCAACAAGTCTGGCCAGACGCTGTTCAACCTCGCGGTGTTCACGTTCGGGCTCGTGTCCATCCTCGGTGGCATCAACTTCATCGTGACGATCGTCTACGAGCGCGCGGCGGGCCTCACCTGGGGCCGACTGCCGATCTTCGTGTGGGGCGCGTTCTCGGCGTCGCTCATCTCGTTCTTCTTCACGCAGGGCTTCGCGGCCGCGCTCCTCATGGTGCTCTTCGACCGCGTGCTCCGCACGTCGTTCTTCGACTTCAAGAACGAGGGCTCGGCGCTCCTCTACGAGCACGTCTTCTGGTTCTACTCGCACCCCGCGGTCTACGTGATGGTGCTTCCCGGCTTCGCGATCATTCTCGAAATCCTGGCGCACTTCTCGCGCAAGCCGCTCTTCGC
>CADEHD010000278.1 GCA_902827055.1 uncultured Chloroflexota bacterium
CGCGGCGCTGGTGATCGGCGCGAGCGTGGCGCTCGCCCGCCGGCTCGCCCCGGAAGCCCTCGACGAGGAGTCCTTCATCGAGGAGGTCGACCCGGTCGCGATCCGCCGCGTAGCGACGGTCGCGCTGGTCGCACTCACCCTGTTCCTGTCGATCGTGTTCGGAGCCACCGCCAGCGGCGCGTGGGAGCTCCTACTCACGGCGTTGAACAGCCAGCCGTTCGGTGTGGCGGATCCGGCGTTCCAGCGCGATGTCTCCTTCTACGTCTTCGAGCTCCCGGCGTACCGATTCGTCAGCGGCTGGGTGCTCGCGCTGCTGATCGTCGCGCTGCTCGGTGCCGCCGCTGTCTACGGTCTCGCGATCTCGCTCCAGCGTTTCGAGGTGCGGTTCACGCACCCGGCCCGCGTGCACCTGTCGGTCCTCGGCGGCCTGGTGCTGCTGCTGGTGGCCGCGGGCTCGTGGCTGAGTACCTTCGACCTCGTCGCGGCGGGGAGCGGCACGGTCTTCGGTGGCGGGTACACCGACCTGAACGCGCGGCTGCCCGCTCGCTACGTGATCGTGGCGATCGGGATGTTCGCGGGGCTCGCGACGATCGCCAACGGGTTCATCGGACAGGGATTCCGGCTGCCCGTGTTCTTCCTCGGCGTGTGGGGCGTTGCGTCCGTCGTCGGCGGCGCGCTCTACCCGCAGCTCATCCAGTCGTTCGAGGTGACGCCGAACGAACTCGAGAAGGAGCGCCCGTACATCGCGCGCAACATCGAGGCGACGCGCCGCGCGTGGGGGCTCGACCAGGTGGAGGAGACCACGTTCCCCGCGCTGCCCGCGGTCACCCTCGAACAGGTGCGCGCCAACCCCGAGACCATCGACAACATCAGGCTGCTCGATCCTCGGCCGCTCCGCGAGACGTTCAACCAGGTCCAGTCGATCCGCCCGCTGTACACCTTCAACGACGTGGACGTGGACCGCTACACCATCGGCGGCAAGATCCGCGAGGTGATGGTCTCGGTCCGCGAGCTCGATATCGCGCGCGTGCCGAACGTGACCTGGACGCAGGAGCGACTGCAGCTCACGCATGGCTTCGGCGCGGTGGTCGCGCCGGTGAACGAAGTGACGCCCGAGGGTCTCCCCGACCTGCTCACGAAGGACATCCCCCCGGTGGGGGAGGACGTACCACTGAGCCTCGACGGGGCGCGTGTCTACTTCGGCGAGGTGACTCGTCAGTACGTCATCGTCAACACGAACGTGGCGGAATTCGATTACCCCCTCGGCGAGGCGAACGCGGAGACGCGCTTCGAGGCGGATCGGGGCATCCGTCCGTCCTCCCTCGCCCGACGCCTGGCGCTGGCATGGGAACTCAACGACACCAACCTGCTCCTGTCGAGCCAGCTCGGCCCGCGCTCGCGGGTGCTGATGCACCGCACCTTCCGCGAACGCATCAGCCGGATCGCTCCGTTCCTGACGCTGGATCGCGACCCCTATGCGGTCATCCTCGATGGCCGCCTGTTGTGGGTGCAGGACACCTACACGTCGACGTCGCACTATCCGTACGCGCAGCCGCAGGAGAACATCAACTACCTGCGGAACAGCGTGAAGGTCACGGTGGACGCGCTCACCGGCGACACGGTCTTCTACAAGATGGAGGACGAGCCGGTCATCAACACGTGGGAGCGGATCTTCCCCGGCCTGCTGACGCCGGCCAGCGCGATGCCGGAGGGGCTCCGCGCGCACCTCCGCTACCCGGAGGACCTGTTCCGGCGGCAGTCGCTCCAGTACCTCCGCTACCACATCACGGACCCGACGGTGTTCTTCGTGGGCGAGGACCTGTGGGCCATCCCCACCGAGCGACTTGCGGGCCAGCAGGAACAGCCCGTGGAGCCTTACTACGTCGTAATGCGCCTCCCCGACGAGCCTCGTGAGGAGTTCGCCCTCGTGCTGCCCTTCACGCCGCGCAACAAGCAGAACACCGTCGCGTGGTTGGCCGGCCGCGCCGATGGCGAGAACTACGGCAAGCTGCGCGCGTTCCGATTCCCCACGGACGACCTCGTGTTCGGGCCAGCCCAGGTGGAAGCGCGCATCGACCAGAGCCCGGGGATCTCGCAGCAGCTGTCGCTGTGGAACCAGTCCGGCTCGAGCGTGATCCGCGGCAACCTGCTCATGGTGCCGGTCGGCGACTCGTTCCTGTTCGTCGAGCCGATCTACCTGCAGGCGCAGAACTCGAGGCTGCCCGAGCTCAAGCGAGTCGTGATCGCGAATGGCAACACGATCGCGATGGAGGAGACCTTCGATCGCGCGCTCGAGGTGGTGTTCGGCCTCGCGCCGTCATCGCTGCCCGGCGCGTCGGTTCCCTCGACGCCCGCGGTCGGCCAGCCGAGCGCGCCCACGACGCCCACGCCGGCACCGCCGCCCATCGGCAGCCTGCGCGAACTGCTGGACCAGGCGCGCGCCGCCTCGGCCGAGGCGCAGGCCGACCTCGATCGCCTCCGTACCATCCTCGACCAGATCGAGCGCCAGGGCGCCGCCCCGGTCGCACCAGGTCCCGCGGCGCCTCGCTAGCCACGAGGCGCGCCACCTCCGGCGCAGAACCGCCCGGTCTGGGACAATAACCGCCCACCAGCAGCGGCTCCCCGTGGGCCGGCCATGTGAGGAGCACGCCGTGAGCGATATTCCCGCCCGCGAAGCGAAGGTCTTCATGCAGGCCGGCCGTCGCATGCCGGTGACGCTCGTCCGCGGCCAGGGCACGCGCGTCTGGGACGACGACGGCAAGTCGTACCTCGACTTCGTCGACG
>CADEHD010000279.1 GCA_902827055.1 uncultured Chloroflexota bacterium
GATGGCCGTAATCGCACTGAAGACGTCCTGCTGCGAGCCGCCCGCCTTGTACCGCTCGAGTGACAGGCGGACGTCCTCGGCGGTCAGGTCGCGGCCGTTGGCGGGCGCGACGTTGTGCGTCTTGACGCCCGGGCGGAGGTGGAATGTGAACTCGAGGCTGTCGGGCGTCGACTCCCAGCTGCTCGCGAGGTCCGGCTCGATCTCGGGGATGAGGGGGTTCGCACGGGCGCCGGAAGCCGGGCGCACCAGCCTGGAGTTCGTGAGGTTCATCGTGTGGTGGACCGTGCACGAGAGCGTGCGGTTGATGTCCATCGTCGTGGGGTCGAGGTAGCGGTCGACCAGCGTGCCGCCGGGGATCGCGTTCGCGCTGACATCCGCCTCGGCCGGCGTCGGCCCGAGGGCGCGTCGGTAGATGCCCGGCGCCAGGCGGACCTGGTCGGCTGCGACGGCGGATCCGGTCGGCTCGGGCGAACGCGTGGCTCCCCCCGGGGTCGCCGAGGCGGGTGGCGCCGGCTGCTCCTCGGTGCCCGAACAGCCAAACAGGGCCGCACCCGCGAGTCCGGCGACGGTGGTCGCCGCGCCCCGGAGTGCGGTACGGCGAGGCATCCGGCGCGTCCAGTAGTTGCGCGTGAGGGAGTCGGCCACGGTGCCTCCATGCCATCGGCTGCGGGACTCAGAGCTGCCGCGCCGGTCAGGGTCCGCGAGCCAGTATCCGGGCTGACCCCTCGTGCGGTAAAGCCGCGCTCCATAGACTCCCGTCATGGATGACCTCGTCGTGCTGGTCGACGTGGACCACACACTGCTCGATGGGGCGCTGGTGCGCGCGCGCCTCACCGAGTGCGTTCTTGATGTCGCGGGGGGCTCCGGCGTGGAGCGGTTCTGGCGTCACTATGAGGCGTCGCGCCACGAGCTGGGGCGCGTGGACATGCCCGAGATCACCGCGCGACTCGAGGCTGACCTCGGGCTCGAGCACGACGCGGTGCTCTCTGCTCTCGAGCGCGCCGACTTCACCACCTGCCTCTACGCGGGTGCACTCGACGCGTTGGCCCACCTCGCGACACTGGGCGTGACCGTGCTGCTCTCGGACGGCGATGCGCGGTTCCAGCGCGCGAAAATCGAGCGCGCCGGGATCGTGTCCGCCGTGGACGGGCGCGTCATGGTCACTACACACAAAGAGCAGGAGCTGGCGGACGTGCGGCGCAGCTACCCAGCCGCGCACTATGCGTTCCTCGATGACCGAGCGAGTATCCTCGCCGCGATGAAGGACGTGATGGGCGACGAGGCCACGACGGTCCTCGTGCGGCAGGGCCGCTACGTGGATGAGCCGGTGCCGACCGACGCGCCGCCTCCGGACCTGGTGCTCGCCTCAATCAGCGAGGCGTGCACGTTGACTCGCGCGGCCCTGGGTGGTGCCCAGTGAAGGCCTGGCGGCGGCGAGAGGTCGGGCGGCGGGTCGGTGCGCTGCTTGCGCTGCTGGGGCTGTTGCTCCCGGCCTGTGTCTCGGGCGGCGCGAGTTCGCCGCCGGTCGGGTTGATGCCAACTCCCCTCGGGGGAGTCCACGAGCCACCCCCCGGGCTCTTCGAGGGGCCCGCCGCGCGCGCGGGCTGCGAGGACGCGCCGCTGGTTCCGCTGGCGGACGGGCCGCTGGTGATTTCCTTCGGCGGGGCGGTCGGGGAGCGATACCGCCCGCGCTGCGCGACGGTGCCGCTCGGCACGCGCGTCGAATTCGCCGGGGACTTCGAGACGCACCCGATGGCCGGCGGCGTGGTTTTCGAGGGCGCCGCCTACCGCGACCCGGCCAGCGAACTGCCGTACACGAAGGCCGGCACCGAGGCCACCTTCGTGCCCCTGCACTCCGGGGTGTACGCCTTCTATTGCCAGATCCACTGGGTGTTGGGGATGCGCGGCGCCATCATCGTCGAGTGACGGTCGCGCCGCTGGGCGCGCACCGCCTCGAGCGCGCCGGGGTCAGCTGGCGGCGTGGTGCTCCTGGCGCATGTGCTGGTACTCGGACACGTCCTGGCTGAGGACGATGAGGTCGTAGGTCTTGCCGTCGCGGTCCTTGACGTGGTTCCGGAGCCGCGCCTCCTCCTCGAATCCGAGGCGGTAGAAGACGCTGATCGCGCCCTCCTGGTCCACGGTCATCTGGGCCATCATCTTCTCGACGCCCATCTCGACGGCGACACGGAACGCCGAGGAGATGAGCAGCCGCCCGAGGCCGCCGCGGCGGTACTGCTCCCCGACCAGGACGCGCAGCTCGGCGACGTGGTGCATCCACCGCGGCTCACTCCGGGCCACCGCGGAGTAGCCCACGATCGCGTCGCCATCCAGCGCGAGAATCGTGCTGCTGTTCCCCGCCTCGATGTCCCGCACCCACTCGGCAACTTCCTCGGGCCGAGTGATGTCGCGGCGCAGGAAGAGGAGGTCGCTGGTGGGGAGCGCACGCGCGAAGGCAAGCATGGCGCCCGCGTCCTCGGGCGTCATCAGCCGGAGTGTGAGCGTGTGTTCGTCGAAGGTGGCGGTCTGTGGGAGTTGAAGTGGCGATAGCTGCGGCATAACGAGGTCCCTCCCCCGCGACCACTCTTGGAGTGGTGATGGTAGCGGGGGAGGGTGCCTTACGCCCGGTGAGGGCGAACTAGATCAGGCGGAACACGGGAATTGGGTACTCGCCCGAGTCCTGCTTCTCGAAATCAACCTTCACACGCATGTCGCACTTGACGTCGGCGGTCGGATCGTTCACCCCAACGACGTTGCTCAGCATGCG
>CADEHD010000280.1 GCA_902827055.1 uncultured Chloroflexota bacterium
GTTTCGCGGCAGCGCCCAGGTGTACTCGGACAGTGAGATCGGCCTCTGGATCCGCAACCAGGATGGCGGCTTCCTCACGAGCATCGCCGGGAACCCCCGCGTCGCGCTGATGTACCGCAACCCGGAGACCCGACTCGCCTTCCAGGCACACGGCGAGGCGCGCCGCGTCGACGACGAGGCGACCCGGCAGCGCATCTACGAGATGGCGCCCGAGGCGGAGAGCAACGCCGACCCCGAGCAGAAGGGCACTGCGGTCATCGTGGAGGTCGTGCGCATCATCCAGCGGGGGGCAGTGGTCATGGAGCGGTAACCCCCGCTCCAGACGTTCGTGGAACGCGATGGCGTCGCTGCCGCCCTCGACTCCTTCTTTGGCGATCGGGTCACTGCCCGGGCGCTCTTCGAGGCCGTGCGGGACGCCATCGACGCGCTCGGCGCGTCCCGGATCCGGGTGACCAGGAGCCAGGTGTCGTTCTCCAGGCGACGGGGATTCGCCTGGGCGTGGACGCCCGATCGCTACCTCGGTGCGGGGCGGGCCGACCTCGCTCCGCTCGTGCTCTCGATCGCGCTCCCGCGCTGCGACGCATCCACGCGCTGGAAAGAGGTCGCCGAGCCCGCCGCCGGGCGCTGGATGCACCACCTCGAACTCCGGAGCGCGCGGGACATCGACGCCGAGGTACGGGCGTGGCTGGCCGAGGCGTGGCGCGACGCGTCGTGAGGCAGGGTCCGGAGACGGTGGCTAGGCCACCCAGATCCGGCGCGCGACCTCGGAGCCAAGCACGATCGGACGACCGTCCAACTCGATCGTGAAGGTGCCGCGGAACGGTGCGCGTTCGGCGACGCGGACGCGGCAGCCGGGCCGAATACCCTCCTGGTCGAAGAACCGCAGGAGGTCCTCCTGCTCCTCGTGGACGCGCTCGATGACGTGCTCGGTGCCGTCCTCCTGGTCGGCGAGCCGCCGACTGGAGAGCGCCGGCGCGCTCGGCACGCCCGGGATCGGGTAGCCGAACGGTGAGCGGTCGGGATTCCCGAGGCGCTCCACGATCAGCGGCTCGGTGACATCGCTGATCGCGTGCTCCATCAGGTGCGCTTCCTCGTAGGCCCGCCACCACTCGAGGCCGAGCACGTGCACCAGCAGGCACTCGGCGAGGCGGTGGCGTCGCACCATCTGCTCCGCGCGGGCGAACCCGAGCTCGGTGAGCGAGATGCGCTTGCGCTCGTCGATCTCGACGAGCTGGTCGCGCCGGAGCCGGCTCAGCATCCCGGCCAGCGAGGGCGGGCGCACGGCCAGCCGCTCCGCCACCCGCACGGCGATGACCTCATCGCCCTCGTCGTGGGCGATGCGGTAGATGGTCGTGAGCGCGTCGTCGGAAGCGACATTGGTGACTTGCTTCGGCACGGCCTCGGTTCCACCTTTCTGGCGCGAGCGTGGCACACGGCCCCACGGCTCGCAACCCGGAGTCCGCGTTCCGCGCGGCCCTATCATGCGCGTCTCACGAGGATTGCGGCGGCCGCCACGACTCCGCGCCAGGTACGGCGGCGGGGCGCGGCATCGGCACGACATCGGCACGGCGAGGGGGATCGAGTGGCGGACAGGATTCGTGTGGGCATCGTGGGCGCGACGGTGACGCCGGGGGGAAGCGGCTGGGGCGCGAACGCGCACGTACCGGCGCTCCAGCACCTGCCGGACTTCGAGCTCCGGGCCGTGTGCACGGCCCACGAGGAGACAGCGCGGGCTTCGGCGGCAGCGTTCGGCGTGGACCTCGCGTTCCACGACATCGACGCGATGGTGGCGCACCCCGAGGTGGACCTCGTGTCCGTCAGCGTGCGCGTGCCGTGGCATCGCGACCTGGTCATGGCGGCGATTCGCGGCGGGAAGGCTGTGTTCTGCGAGTGGCCCCTCGGCGCCAACCTCGCGGAGGCGGAGGAGATGGCGAGCGCCGCGGCAGCGCAGTCGCTGCGCACCTTCGTGGGGCTGCAGGGCCGCAGCGACCCCGCGATCCGTTACGCGCGGGACCTGGTCCGCGAGGGCTACGTCGGTGAGGTGCTCGGGGCCAACCTCAGCATCACGAGCCAGGCACAGTACGAGCGCGGTTCCGGCCGCGTCTGGCAGCGCCTGCGTTCGAACGGCGCGAACACCCTCACGATCTCGGGCGGGCACGGCATCGATGCGATGTGTGCCGTCCTCGGGGAGTTCACGGAGGTGACGGCGCGGACCGCGACGCGGGTCTCCGAGTGGTTGGACACCGACGCGAACCAGCGCCTGGCGGTCGACTCACCCGATGTGATCGGCTTCGCCGGCGTCCTCGAGGGTGGTGCCGAGGTCAGCGTGCAGGTCGCGGCCGTCCCGTTCGGAGCGAACGGGAGCCGCCTCGAGGTCTACGGGCGCGAGGGTGCGCTGGTGATCGCCTCTGCGGGTGCGCTGTCCACAGGACCCAACCGCGTCGTCGGGATCAAGGGGCGTGAGGCAGCGGTCGAGCTGCCCGTGCCGGACCGCTACGACCTCGTGCCCGAGGGCATGCCCGGGGGTGGCGCCCGCAACGTGGGGCAGGCCTACGTCGGGATTGCCGAGGCGTGGAGCGCGCGGGCGTCGGACGTCCCGGACTTCGCGGCTGCGGTCACGCGGCACCGCCTGATCGACGCGATCGAGCGGTCGGCAGCCGAGGGGCGCACCATCTCGATTCGCTAGGCGTCGACGCGGCCGGCAGCCCGTCGGGGGCGGTCGATCGTACGTCGCGAGCCGCCACCGCCCCCGGACGGT
>CADEHD010000281.1 GCA_902827055.1 uncultured Chloroflexota bacterium
CGATCTGCTGCCGCCGCTCGACGACCGTCCGGAACGCGATCACCCCCAGCGCCGCGATCCCCACGATGAGCCCCAGGCCCATGAAGCCCTCGAACAGCAGCTGGAACGACAGCGCCTGCTGCGAGGCGCGTCCCACCAGGTCCGGGATCGACTCCGCCTGCACCCCGCGCTCGTACAGGGCAGCCTCCACCTGGCGCGCCACCTCCAGGGCGGCGGCGTCTCCGCCGCGCGCGCGCACCACGTGCGTCGCCACCCCGCGCGCCGGGAGCAGCTCGCGTGCCGTGGCCTCCGAGGTAACCAGCGCCGCCATCGAGTCGATGACGCCCGCCTGCTGCGCCTCCAGGATCGCGATGATCCGCACCGACACCGTCGTGCCGTTGGCTGCGTCGCGTAACGTCACCGCGATTGGCTCCCACGGCTGCTCCACGAAGGCCGCCTCGGTGTTCGTCAGCCCGAATCGAGCGGGCGCGTTCGCGAATCGAGGGCCACGCTGCCCCACGTACGAGGCGTGCACCACCGCCGCCGTGGGATCGGTGCGCAGCGCCTCCATCACCGCCTGGTTCGAGTCGTAGCCCAGCGCCCGCACCACCATCGTGAGCTCCGCCGAGCGCAGGAACTCCTCGTCCGCGCCCGTTACCAGCGCCGCGCCGGACGTCCCCACCTCGGGAGGCACGATCGCCTCCGCGCGCGCCGTCGAGAGCCGCCCCACCGCCTCCACCCGCGACAGCACCGTCGGGTCGGTCGCCGCGAGGTCGGCGCGGAGGTCGTCGAGGCGGTTGGCCTCGTTGGACCGCACCAGCACGTTGAATCCGAGGCCCGCGTCGGTGCCGAGGAACAGCTGCGTGAAGTTGTAGTTCAGCGACGCCATGACCACGAGGCTAAAGACGACCAGCCCGAACATCGAGAGCGTCATCCCCGTCCGGAATCGCGCCGCAAGCGGGTAGGCGATCGCCGTGCGCACCGCGGGCGTCAGGCCGCTCGCGACCCGGCCCAGCAGTGACACCACCCCGAGGAACCACGAAGCGTTGAACACCACCACCAGCGTCGCGGCAGCCGTGATGCTGATCCCCGAGACGAAGAACATCTCCACGCTCGCGTTGATGCGCTTCGGAACCGGCCCGCCCACCGACTCGAGCAGGCCGCGCAGCGGGTCGGTCCAGCCCTCCGCATCGTCGAGCCAGAGCGAGAACGGCAGCGGCAGCAGCCAGTACCAGACCAGCGCGACCCCGGCGAGGGTGAACGCCGGGCGCGCCGGCACGCCGAAGTAGACACCGAGCATCGCCACAGCCAGCACCGCCAGCGTCATCCCGGACTGGTACGCGAACGCCTGCCCCCACACCCAGCCCCCCACATAGATGAGCGCCACGCCACCCACCAGCATGACCAGCGCCCAGCCGCCACCGTTGCGATGGCGCGCTGCCCACCCGCGCGTGCGGACCAGGAACCACGTCGCCAGCGACACGGGGAAGAACGCGACCCACCAGGCGAGGTACAGGGCGCGGTGCCAGCCCCTCGTCCGCGCGAGCGGCCGCGACGCCGCACCGATGCTGCTCGCGAACCACGCCGCCAGCGGGATCCCGAGGATCGCCCCCACGCCGTAGAACCCCAGGCTGGCCACGAACATCGAGACACCAGCCGTGATCCCGAGGGCGATCAGCCCGATCCACCCCAGCCCCAGCACCGCCCCCGCAGCCGCCGTCAGCAGCCCACCGAGGCTCGCTCGCGAGCTCCGCAGCGGGTTCGGCTCCGGAAGGTCGCGGATCGCCCGCACGATGTTGAGACTCGAGGCGCGCCACGACGAGTAGGCCACCGTCGCGAACGTGAGCACCACCCCCAGCCCGTACGCGATCACCACGCCCACCGGGTTGATGTGGAACGCAATCGCGAGGTCGATCTCGTCCGCCACGATCGAGCGCAGCGCCGCCACCAGCAGGTACGCCACCCCCACCCCGAGTCCCGCGCCCACCGCCGCGGCGCCGAGGTTGTAGGTCATCCCCTCGGCGATGAACGCCTCCGTGACGTGCGCGCGCCGCATCCCTACCGCGCGTGCGATCCCCATCTCGGTGCGGCGCTCCGCGGCGAGCATCACGAAGATGAGGAAGATGAGGAGCACGCCCGCCGCGATCGAGAACAGGCCGAACAGCACGAAGAAGGACACGAACGCCGACCCCACGAGGTTGGCGATCCCCACTAGCACCCGCTTGGACAGGTCCATCCGCGCCGGGACCGCGCCGGTGCGCAGCAGCGCCTCCACGTCGCGTTCCACAGCCTCCGAGCGGTCGAGCGTGTCGCGCACCCCGCCGCGGATCGACACCGCGATGCTGCTGAGGCCGGGGCGGCCGCTGACCGCCCGCGCGGTCTCGAGGGCCACCACGATCTTTCCGCCGCCGCCACCCCCACCGCCGCCGCCCGGCCGCCCCGGACCGAACGCCTCGATGCCCACGTCCTCGATGACCCGCGCCACGCGGAAGTCGTGCGCGGTCCCGTCCATGAAGACCGTGATCACGTCCCCCGGTCGGGCGTCCACGCTCCGCGCCAGCCCGCGAGTCACGTACGCCTCGCCCGCCCCGAGCTGGGCGACCGAGAGCGCGTTGCCGTCGGCGCGCAGCCACGTGAAACCAGCGGCGCCCACCGCGTCGATGCCCAGCAGCTGCGCCTGCGGCTCCGAGAGCCGGCGCGCCCGCAGCACCGCCGGCGCGGCCACCTCCAGCACCCCCGTGACGCCGTCCACCTCGGGGTT
>CADEHD010000282.1 GCA_902827055.1 uncultured Chloroflexota bacterium
GCCTTCGAATCGGCCGAAGGACTCGCCGCCGCGATCGCGATCTCGGTCGTCCTCCTCCTCGTCTCCGCCGCGCTCCTCGTGACGCTCCGGCTGGCGGCCGACGACCGCACGGCCTACGAGCGATGACGAGCCCCGCCGCCACTCCCGCCGTCGACGTCTCGATCCGACTCGCGCTCGGCGCGTTCGCCCTCGATGTCGAGTTCGCCGCGGCCAACGAGACCGTCGTCCTCTTCGGGCATTCCGGGTCGGGCAAGAGCCTCACGCTGGCGGCGATCGCCGGGCTGCGACGCCCTGACGCTGGGCGCATCGCAGTCGGCGGCCGCACCTGGTTCGACCGGGAGCGCGGCATCGACGTGCCGCCGCAGTCGCGAGGCGTGGGCTACGTCGTCCAGCAGCTCGCCCTGTTCCCGCATCTCAGCGTCGCGGAGAACATCGAGTACGGGCTGGGCGCCCTCGACCGGCCCGCCCGCGCGGCGCGGGTCCGAGCGCTGGTCGAGCTGTTCGCACTGGGCGGCCTCGAGGGGCGCACGCCCGGACAGATCTCGGGCGGCCAGCAGCAACGAGTCGCGCTCGCGCGAGCGCTGGCGCGTCCGACGGCGGTGCTCCTCCTCGACGAGCCCTTCTCCGCCCTCGACGAGAGCCTGCGGCGGGACCTCCGCGGCGAGCTCGGGCGGATCCGCGCGACGCACGGGATCCCGCTCGTCTTCGTCACGCACGACCTCCGCGAGGCGTACCTGCTCGGCGATCGGGTCGCGGTGCTCGACAGTGGTCGAGTGCTCCAGAGTGCGCCGCGAGCCGAGGTCTTCGAGCGTCCTGCCTCGCGACGGGTCGCCGAGCTCACCGGCGTCGCCAACATCTTCCGAGGCGATGTGACGGCCGCAGGGACGACCGTGGCTGGCCTGCACCTCGAGATGCGCGAGCGCCCGCCCCTGGGCCCCGTCGACCTCGCGATCCGCGCCGAGCGGTGCGTCCTCCGGCGCCTCGACATCGGCGAGCCGCTGCCACCGAACTGCTACGTCGCGACGATCGCCGAGGACCTCGCGTTCGGCAACACCCACACCCTGCACCTGGTGCCGGAGGGTGCCGGCCCCGCCATCGAGATTGAAGTCGCATCGAGGCCCTACGACATCCTCGGGGTCGCCACGCAACGCCGCTGGATCGTCGAACTGCCGGCGGCCGACCTCCACCCGATGCCTGTCGCGCCCTAAGTCAGCGGCACCGCCCCGCGCGGCGAGGCCAGGACGGCCGCGCCGAGGAGCTCGCGGAACTCCGCGACGACCGCCTCGAGGTTGCGCGCGTCCACCTCGGGGTACCGCGCAGCCAGGGCCGCGAGCGGCGTCGGACTCCTGCGCGCCAGCACCACCTCGATGTGCGCAGCCAGCCTCGGGTCCAGCGCGCGCTCGATCCCATCGAGGTCGGACGCCTGGATGGCCTGGAGCAGGCGGCTGACGTCCGGTCCGCCAGACTGATCGAGGATGATCGAGACCATCGCGGCCGCGAGCCGCTGGCGCTGCACCTCGAGGGCGGCGCGTACCGCTGCGATCGCCGGCGCCACCTCGGCGAACGCGGAGGGCTCCACGCCGACGGCGCTCGGGAGACCGGTCGACTCGAATGACGCCAGCGCCGCGCGCAGCGTGCGGAGGGCGACCGTCGCACGTGCACCCAGTGCGGGTCCCAGCCCCCCGATCGAGTCGAGTCGCTCGAGGGCGCGCACCGCGGGCAGCTCACGCTCCACCTCCGCGAGCAGCTGGCGCGCCCTCGAGCGGGTGCTGGCGACGTGCGCGTCGTGCTCCCGCTGGTAGCGCCGGAGCCATGCACGCACGCTGGCGACGGCGGGGGTCAGGTCGGCACCCTCAATGAACCGCCATGGGCTGGCCAGGACGAGCAGCGCGCGCCTGTCGAGGGCGAGCTCGGCCGTGTGGGGAGACCCCTCGGCAATCTGCGCGTCGCGGAGCGCGCGCAGGACCGCAGCGACGTCGGGTGCCGCCTCCTCGACGCGCTGCAGCAACACTGCGTCGGCCAGCGCATCGGGCGTCGCGAACCGGCGGAGCAGCGCCCACTCGAACGCCTCGCCGCTCAGCTCCGACAGCCCGTGGAGGGCACCCGTCCGCCGCCGTGCGAACTCGCGGAGGACCTCGGAGCGACGAGACGCCTCCACAGGCACGGGCGCCGGGTGACGCACCGCGGCCGCGCCCGCCTCGAGGAAGTCCCCGAACTCGAGGTCGGCCGGTGCCCGCCCGAAGGGGATCAGCCGCCGACCGAGCGAGCGCGCCCGCGCTTCGTGCAGCGGCGCGCCGGTCGGCCGCGAGTACAGCCCCGGCCCGCCCTCGAGGTCCTCGGCCACCCGCGAGGGGCTCGAGGGAACCGTCTCGACGCCGAGCCACGGCGGGAGGTCATCGGGTGCACGCCCCGTCGCCAGGAGGACGACGCGTACGTCGGCGGCCTCAGCATTGGGAGGGTCGAGCAGCGCCTCGGTCCAGCGCGGGGCGGCGACCACCTCGATGGCGCGCAGCACTCCGCGCGCGTCGCGCTCGTAGAGCACCCCGAGGTTCCGCAGCGTCGCCCTGGCCCCAACCACCCGGCCTCCCTGCCGCGATGCGAGTTCGCACGAACACTCGTTCTGATAGCGCCACGTGGGCCCGCCGTCAATGCCGCGCCGGGAGCCACCTCGGGAGACTGCTGGAACGACGGCCGGAGCGGAGCGCGGGGCGCGCTCAGGACGCCGCGCGACTCCGGCG
>CADEHD010000283.1 GCA_902827055.1 uncultured Chloroflexota bacterium
GTGTCGACTGCGCGCACGACATCGGCGATGACGTCCCACGGAGCGCGCCGGGCGTAGTGCTGCGAGCGCGTGCGCGGGTGCACGGTGATGGCGGCCACGCCGACATCCTGGGCCATGCGCGCCACCTCGACGGCGTTGAGGCACGCGTCGTCCCAGCCACCCCGGATCTTTATCGTGAGCGGCACGGCGTGCGCCTCGAGGGCGCGTCGGAGTGCATCGAGGATGCGCCCGGTGCGGGGCACGTCCCGCATCAGGGCGGCGCCTTTGCCCTTGCGCACGACTTTCGTCGCGGGGCAACCCATGTTGATGTCGATGATGCGCGCGCCGGCCTCGACGAGGCGCAGCGCCGCGGGGACGAGGGTGGCCTCGGAACTGCCGAGGAGCTGCATCGCGAGCGGGCCCTCATCGTCGAACGTGGCGGTCATGCGCTGCGTGCGCGTGCTGTCGTGGAGCAGCGCCTCGGCGTCGATTTCCTCGTTCGTCGAGAAGCCGGCGCCGCACTCGCGCGCGACCTGGCGAAACGGGGCGTTGGTGTGGCTTGCCATGGGGGCGAGGCGCACCGGGGCGGCGGCGATGAGTTCGCGCAGCACCACCCCGTGACGCGCGTCGACGCGGCCGCTGGTGGTCGCCTCCGCTGCAGCGGTCACCGGGCGGCCTGTGGCGCGAACGCCGGGATGACCACGTCGCCCATCAGCTGCAGCGAACGCATGACGCGCTCGTGCTCGAGGCCGCCGAACGTCGTCAGCATGCTCACGTGTGTGACCCCGGCGTCCTCGAGAGCGCGCAGCCGTTCGATGAGCTGCGCGGGCGTGCCGAAGAGCTGCGACCGCAGCAGGGTGTCGTCGTCGGGCTCGTCCGGGAGCGGGTCTACCTCGAGCACCCCGCGCGCCACGCGCTCCGCGAGGAGGGCAGGCACCGCGCGGCGCTGCCAGCGCGCCTCGGGGAGGATCGCGCGCACCTCGTCATCGGTCTCACCGACGAAGGCGTGGCCCTGCGCGACCACATGCAGCGGCTCGTGCGCCCGTCCGTGCCGCGCTCGAGCGGCGGCATAGGCCTCACGCTGCTGTGCCAGGCGCTCGGGCCCGAGGGCGACCGAGGTGATCGGCGTCATCCCGAGCCGTCCCACGAGTTCGATGGACTCGGCGCTGGCGCCCGCGAGCCAGAGGGGTGGGTGCGGGGCCTGGAGCGGCCTCGGGAGCACGGTGGTCGGTCGCGGCACGCTGACGAGGCGCCCGTCGTACGTGAAATCCTCGGCGGTCCAGGCCCGGAGGAGGACGTCGAGGGCTTCCTCGAAGTGGGCGCGTCCCGCCGCAACGTCGACGGCGAAGCGCTCCTGCTCGAAGGGCACGAACCCGCGGCCGACCCCGGCGATGAGTCGCCCGCCGCTGAGCTGGTCGACGACGGCCATCTCCTCAGCGAGGCGGAGCGGCTGCCACTCGGGGAGAACCGCGACGCCGGTGCCCACCCGCAACGTACGCGTGGCGTTGAGGATCGCCAGCGCCTCGAGCAGCGGCGCGGGCGCCACGCTGTAGTCGGAGAAGTGGTGCTCGGCGATGAGGCAGAAGTCGAACCCCAGCGTCTCGGCGAGCTGGGCCTGCGCCACGCCTTCCTCGAAGGCCACACGCCATGGGCGCGTGCCGGCGTTTGGCCACTCCAGGAACAGTCCGAACTGCATGCGGGCCTCCGGTGGATACGGTACGACCTCGCGCGGGCGGCGGCGCGGCGAAACCGGGCCGCGATGGGGTATCCGCTATGCGATGATGCGCCGAGTGGCCCTCGCGATGCGGCCGGACGGGAGACGACGGTGGAAATCGAGCTTGCGGAGCAACGCCTCTTTGTCCTCCACGAGCGCCTTTCGCCAGATGAGCTACAGCAGCGCGCGATGGACCGTCGGATGAACGCCATCTCCTCCGGGATCAGCGGGCTGCTGCAGCGACCGAAGCCGGAGGACGTGCAGCTGCTCGGCTTCGAACGGCGGCTGGAGCCGTTCTGGCACGTCATCGGGCGCGCTCGTTACGTCTACGACCGCGTGCGCGAGTACGCGGTACCGGTCACCTCCCCGGAGGTGCGCGAGGTGAAGATCGGTGGCTCGAGTGCGCTCGTCGCGGACTCCGGGCGCGGGCGGCAGTTCATGTTGAGCGTCACCGAGCCCTGCGTCGAGGAGCTCGGAAACGAGCTCTACGTCAGCGCGACCTCGGGCGCGCCGATCGCCGATGGTGCGGCGGTGGTGACGGGGCCACGCGAGGAGGTCGCGGACCCGGCGGCGCTGGTAGGTGGCGAGGCGATCGTGATCCCGCCCGAACAGCGCTCGTCATTCGTGGTCCGCTCGCTACTGACGGGGATCATGAAGCCGGTGCAGGCAGATTCGATGGACGAGGAGCGGATGATCCTCGACCGGATCGACCTCTACTACCGTCCGGTCCGCGCCTTCGAGTTCTACTGGAAGCCCCGAGATCGCCGCGGGGTGGTCGAGGTGGATGCGCTGACGGGCCAGGTGGTCGTGGGCAAGTCGCTCTCTGCGACGATCTCGCGCGCGTTGACGCGAGACCACATCTTCGACATCGGCGCCGACACCGCGGGCCTGCTGGTGCCGGGTGGCTCGATTGCAGTCAAGGTGGCCAAGCTCGCGATCGACCACGCCTCGAAGTCCACGACCTAGGCACACGCCGTCGCGGGCCCGACCATGCCATCGGCCCATCGACGCGGCTTAGGGTCGTCGCGCC
>CADEHD010000284.1 GCA_902827055.1 uncultured Chloroflexota bacterium
CTGGTGTTCTGCACGGTGATGCGCGACCCCGCGGCTTCCGTGCGCTCCACGATTGGCGCGTACTGCGTCGAGGACCCACCCCCGAGGCGGAGCGTGTCGCCGCCGATCTCCATGTCGTTGCCGCGTATCACGTCCTTCGCCAGCAGCGCGACGAACGGCTGATCGATGTTCAGGAACGCCGAGCCGCGGTAGCCGCGCCCCAGCCGCTCGAGGCCCTGCTGAAAGAAGGACCACCCCTGGCCTGGCGCAATCGTCCCGCAACGTTCCGACGTTGGGCACCGATCCGATGTCGCCGGATCGCCTCCGAGGTTGTAGAAGGCCACCTCGGCGGTCGCGGGCTGCACGCCGACGTTCTGAATCCGGATCCAGGAGTTCTCGACGCCGTCGTCCATGAAATGGGCCGCGGAGTCGTCGCGCCCTGCGACGAACGCGAGGAGCAAGGCCACGAATGCCACGACGGACAGGCGCGCGCGCGAGAACCGGCGCGCGGCAGCGAGGGCGATCCGCATTGAGCGCCAGACCTCTCACCCGCCACGGTCGATGATAGGCCATCGCCCCCGAAGGCCAACCCTGCCGCCGGCGGACAGCGTGTCAGTTCGGGGGCACTCGGGCGGTGGGGGCGCGCCGCTCCCGCACCTCGACACCCCCGAGCGCGCCGCGCTACCATCGACCACCCGCGCTCGGCGGGATCCTCGGGGTGTAGCTCAGCTTGGTAGAGCGCGTCGTTCGGGACGACGAGGCCCGCAGTTCGAATCTGCGCACCCCGACCAAACGGCGGCTGCCGCCGCCCGCTATCCGGCCCGCGCCCGCCTCGAACAGCCATTCGACCTAAGCGAAACCGGTGGTACACTCCCCGCTCGCATTCAGGCGGAGAGTGCGAGTTTGAGCCCCGACTGGGCTGAGCCCCGCTCGATCCACGGTGTTGCAGTCCGTGTGTCGGCCTCCCCGCTTCGCCCCCGCAACCTCGATTCGGGAGATTCCCGATGTCGAGGTGTGGCAGCTGTCATGAATATCTCCGCGCTTGCCACTCGGGTTGGGAACCTATTCGCCCGGTAGCGCGTTCCGTCGACATCGAGGCAGCGCCCGGGGGCGCGCCCCGCGCCGAGAAGACAAGAGGTGCGACCCATGGTTCAGGCAGAGCGAATGAACCGTCGTCACAGAACCGACACCGCGATCGCGCACGCCCTGGCGCGGCGCTGGGACCTGGCCGCCCAGGAGAACCGGACCCTCCTCGAAGAGGACCCGAAGGATGTCGAGGCGGCGAACCGGCTGGGGAAGGCACTGACCGAACTCGGCGACACCGCCGGCGCCATCGAGGCGTACGAGCTGGCGATCAAGATCGATTCCACGAACGCGATCGCGCGCAAGAACCTCCAGCGGCTGGAGGAACAGAAGAAGGCCAAGCGGCCCGCGCGCCCGTCCGCGAAGGCCAAGGGCGCCGCCGCCGCGCCGTCGACCGGCCCGCGACGCCGCGTCGATGTGGCGACGGAGTCGCTGCGCACGGCCCCGCTCATCGAGGACTTCGGGAAGTCCGCCGACCTCCGCCTGGCGCGCGTAAATGCGCGCGCCGCCGCGCAGGTCAGCACCGGCGACCCCGCCGAGCTGGAGCTCACGACCAGTGGCGTCAGCGTGAAGACCGGCAACGGCACCGTGCTTGGGCACATCGATCCGCGGACGGGTCTGCGCCTGAAGCGGATGATCGAGGGCGGCAACCGCTACAGCGTGGTCATCCTTCGCTCCGAGGAAGGCCTGGTTGATGTGCACGTCCGCGAGGTCGTGAAGCACCCCTCGCTCGTGGGCCAGGCGTCGTTCCTCCCGCAGGTGGGCGACAAGCGTCGGACGCCCCGCGCCTACACGAAGTCGTCGGTGGTGCAGTACGACCGCACGGATGACGAGGACGAGTACGAGACGGACGACGACGAGGAGGACGTCTGGCGGCCGCGCAGCGTCGCCAGCTTCGACAATCCCGTCGACGACGATGAAGACGACGATGACGACGACTTCACCAACGAGGTGGAAGAGGAGGACGACACTCCCGACACCGCGTTCGTGGAGGACGAGGCCGCCGCCGGCGACGACGAGGACGAAGAACTCATCGAAGACGACGAGGACGACGACTAACGCCAGCGAGCAGGCTGCGGCGTCGCGCCGCTCACACAGTCTCCTCACAGGGCCGCCACCAGGCGGCCCTGTTTGCGCCTCGAGCGCCAGTCAACCCCGCAATCGGGCGCACACCCCCGCGTGGCCGCCTCGGGTACCATCCGAGGCATGACGACGCCCGCCCGACCTCGCATCCTGATCTCTCGCGCCGAGGACGTCACCGGCGAACGCTGGGCCGACTACGCCGACCGGGTGCAGGCTGCGGGTGGTGAGGCGGTCGAGGCGGGCATCGAGGAGTGGCAGCGTAGTCGCCTGTTCCCCCCGGCCGACGGGCTCATCCTCACGGGCGGCATCGACATCGATCCCGCCGTCTACGGCGAGCCGCAGTCGGATCGGGTCGTCGAGACAAACCCCGCGAGGGACGAGTTCGAGTTGGCCCTCCTGCGCGATGCGATTGCGCGCGATGTCCCGGTGCTTGCCGTCTGCCGAGGCCACCAGCTCCTCAACGTCGCGTACGGCGGCACCCTGCTGCAGCACCTCGAGGAGCGCGAGCCGCACCGATCGCGCCGGGGCGCCGACGGCACCATCGAGTCGGGCTGGCACAACGTGGGGG
>CADEHD010000285.1 GCA_902827055.1 uncultured Chloroflexota bacterium
AAGTGATGGTACGGGATTCGGCGTGGCGTTCGCGACGGCGTCCGGCGTTGGGGCGCGCCTCGACAGGCTCAACACGAGCGAGGGGGAGGCTCGGCCAGCGCGGCGACTGAGGCCCGAGCCCGTGGCTCCGGGGCGCGTGATTGGCCCCTCAGGAGGCTGCGGGGGTAACGAGGCGGCGCGCGGCCTCGCGGCGGTACTGCGCGGGCGGGACGCCGAACTCGCGCTTGAAGGCGCGGCTGAAGGCTGCGTCAGACTCGTAGCCGACGTCGGTGGCCACCTCGGTGAGACTGGTGCTGGCGTCGGCGGCGAGCGTGCGCGCCGCGAGGCGCAGCCGCCACTTCGTGAGGTACGACATCGGTGGCTCGTTGAGGAAGTGGCGGAAACGCTCGGCGAGCACGGTCCGCGAGAGGCCGACTTCGTGGGCGAGGCTCGCGATGGTCCACGGCTCGGCGGGCCGCTGATGGATCAGCGTCAGGGCGCGGCCGACCTCGGGGTCGCGTGTGCCGGCCAGCCAGCCGGTCTCAGCCTGGGGGAGTGAGCGGACGTAGCGGCGGACGGTCTCCGCGAAAACCGCCTCGGAGAGGCGGGTCAGCATCGCCCGGGCACCGGCGCCACCGCTGGCCACCTCGTTCACCGAGAAGCGCAGCGCCTCTTCGAGCCAGCGGCCGGCGGCATCCTCGCGGATGTTCACCCGCACGATCGAGGGCAGCCCACCGAGGAAGGCCTGCCCGAGTTGCGGGTCGCAGGCGAGGTACCCGCAGATGAGGCGCGTCGGCGCTCCGGGGCCGCCCTCCTTATACAACGCGAGTCCTCGCTCGAGCACTTCCGTGAGAACAGGCCCCGCATCGATGGCCGCGCTGGTGCGGCCGCTTCCGATGACGTGTGGGTCGCCGTGAGGGAAGGTGATGATGTCACCCGGCGCCAGGTCGACCGGTGGGGCGCCCTCGATCCGGCCGGTCGCGGAGCCCTCGACGAGGAGGTGGTAGACGATCACGTGGGACCCCGGGGCGAGGACGGCGGCCATCTTCGCGGAAGGTGGGCTGTCGAAGGCCCACGGTGTGCCGAGCTCGGCATTGAAGTAGATCGCCGAGTCGAGCTTGATGACGCCCAGGACGTCCGATAGCACGTCGTCCGTAATGCTCTCCACGAGCGTGAGTGTACGCCCGGGCGCCGCGACCGTGGCAGGGATTCCCGTGCGCACGGCAATAGGAGCCGGACGGGCGGCCAAGTGAGGGCACCGCGTCGAGGCCACTATTGCCTCCAGCAGTTGGCCGAGGTGGCCGACACAGCACGGGAGGCAGACGATGACCACTGGGATTGCGACGGCGACATCGGGTGTGGCGAGCGGGCAGGAGACGGCCGAGTTCCAGGCTCTGAAGGAGCGCCTCCAGGCGACGTGGGCAGCGGGTAACTACGACTTCTTCTCGCGGTTCATGGAGCCCAGCGCCGCCGAGTTCCTCGACGCCGTCGGGGTGCGGCCGGGGTCCGAACTCCTCGATGTGGCCTGCGGCTCGGGCCAGCTGGCGCTGATCGCCGCGCGTCGAGGGGCGCGCGTGCACGGCACGGACATCGTGCCGGCGTGGATCGAGGCGGCACGCACCCGCGCGGCCTCCGAGGGGTTGCCTGCTCGCTTCGAGGTGGGCGACGCGGAAGCGCTTCCATTCGAGGACGCGCGTTTCGACGTCACGGCGACGATCTACGGCGCGATGTTCGCGCCTCGTCCGGAGCTGGTCGCCTCGGAGCTGGTGCGCGTGACGCGCCCCGGCGGGACCGTGGCGATGGCGAACTGGACGAAGGAGGGGTTCATCGGGCAGATGCTCGGCGTGATCGGCAAGTTCGTCGCGCCTCCCGGGATGCCCTCGCCGGTGCTCTGGGGCGACGAGACGACGGTGCGCGAGCGTTTCGGCTCCTTGCTGACGAACCTCGACCTCGAGCGGGTGCTGTATCGCTTCGAGTACCCGTTCGGGCCGGAGCGCGTGGTGGAGTTCTTCCGCGAGCACTACGGGCCGGTGGCGGTGGCGTTCTCGAAGGTGGCGGGCGAGGAGCGTGAGGCGCTGCGTGCCGCGCTCGTGACGCTGTGGCGAGAGCACAACCAGTCGCTGAGTCCGCATCGGACGGTGGTGGAGTCGGAGTACCTCCAGGTGATCGGCACTCGGGCCTAGTGGACGGCGTCGGAGGTGGGATACATCGAGGGGGCCACGCGGCCCCCTCGATGCGCGTTCCGGTTCTTGCGCCCCGCTAGCCGAGAGCCTCCACCATGACCTGGGCATCGCCGAGGATGACGTCCGTGCCGTCCTGCTTCGAGACCTTCGTTTCGAGCGAGACGCGGGAGCGCTCGACGTCGACGGCGGTCACGGTGACGGTGGCCGTGATGGTGTCGCCGGCCATCACCGGTGCTCGGAAGCGCAGGTTCTGCGCGAGGTAGATGACGACGGCGTTCGGGGCGAGCTGCGTGCCGAGTGCCGCCGAGATGGCCCCGGCCCCGAACATCCCGTGGGCGATCGGGCTCTTGAAGCGGGTGCGGGCGGCGTAGGCGGCGTCGCTGTGCAGCGGATTGGTGTCGCCGGTCACCTGGGCGAAGCTGTCGATGTCGGCCTGGGTGACGGCCTTGGAGAAGGTGGCGACGGAGCCGACCTCGAGACCCTGGACGTTGTCGGCCATTGCGTGCACTCCTCGTGACGTAACGATGTCGGGTGATG
>CADEHD010000286.1 GCA_902827055.1 uncultured Chloroflexota bacterium
TGAGCGTCGCGGCCCCGCCGCCCTCGCGGTTGCGGCCGCCGAACCACATGGCGCTCCAGCCGATCATCGAGATCGCGCTGGCGATGGCGGCGACCACCGACGACGTGAGGATGTCGCGGTTCTTGACGTGCGCCATCTCGTGGCCAAGCACGCCTCGGAGTTCACGCTCGCTGAGGAGGGCCCGGATCCCGGTGGTGACGGCCACGGCCGCGTGCTCCGGATTGCGCCCGGTCGCGAACGCGTTCGGCTGCGGCGAGTCCATGACGTAGACGCGCGGCATCGGCATTTCCGCGGCCTGCGCCACTTCCTCGATCATCCCGAACAGGCGCGGGTCCTGCTCCCGGCTGATCTCGTGCGCGCCGGCGGTCCGGAGCACGATGTCGGCCGAGAACCAGTAGGACGCGAAGTTCATGACGAGCGCGATGACGAAGAACGTCACCGCCCCGGACATGCCCCCCAGCGCCCCACCGACCGCGATCAGCAAACCGCTGAGCGCGGCCAGCAAGACGGCGGTCTTGAGGTTGTTCATGGGTCTCTGTCGTCCCTTCGAAGTCGCGATTGCTGCAACATTCGACTTCGAGACGAATCATACCAATCGTGGACTGGACGACTGGTTAGGGAAGTGCGAACGGCCTCAGGGCAGCACGGTCCCGAGGGGTTCGAGGGTGCCGTATCTCGTGATCCAGCCACTCTCCTCAGCAGGCGTCCGAGCGCAGCCCCAGGCGATCCACGTCCCCGTTTCCGGATCGTCCGTCACGAGCAGGTGCCCGCCACCGCTCGTCCCGTTGGGACGCTGCAGGCTGGTCACGATGAAGATTCCCTGCCGCCCCCAGAACCACTCACGATCAGCCGTCACTCGATATGCGCCGTAGACATACTCGACCCGCTCCAGCCACGCCTCGAGTTCCGCACGGACGGCCGCTGGAAGCAGGGATCCGCCGCCACAGTGCGTAACGGTGATCGTGTCGAGGACGGTACCGGTGGGCACGCTCGGCGGGCAGAGAGGCGGTAGGGAGTCGGCCTCGGGGCCGTCAGTGCAGGGTCGTGGCGCATAGGTGACAAGGGCCAGGAGTGCGTCGACGTTCCTCGCCTCGAGGGCGGCGATAGCGGCGTCGGCGAGTCCACTCCCGGTCGGTGGCCGCGTCCGAGCAAGCGGCGTTGGGGTGGGGGTTGGTGCTGCCGGAGTTGAGGGCGCGCCTTTCGGCAGGACCACCTGGGGCGAGGCGGTCACCGTGGACTTTGGACCGGCGCTAGCCAGCACCTTCGGAACCGAACTCGGGGTCAGGGAAGCGCGCGGGCTGCCGGTCGGCGGGGAGGTCGGGGCGCCGCCTCGGCAAGCGACGACGAGGATGGCGACGGTCACGGCGAGGAGCGCGCGGATCACCCCTCGAGTGTAGGCGGGCCGTCGAGGACCGAGCGCGGGGACAAAGAAAACGGGGCCGCTCTTTCGAGCGGCCCCGTCAATGTCCTCGATGCCCCGAGGGGCGCTCGATGCGCTCGAACTAGATGCCGAGCTGCTGCGCGACCAGCTCGCGGTGGTGGTCGGCGTCGCCGAAGGCGAGCTCGGCCCGCTTCTGGCGGCGGTAGTACAGCTGGATCTTGTAGTCCTTCGTGAAGCCGATACCACCGTGGATCTGCTGCCCGTGGGCAACGACGCGGCGGGTGGCCTCCGAGGTCCATGCCTTGGCCATGTTCACGGCCATCTGCTTGTCGGCCTGGTCCGTGTTCAGGCTCCAGGCGGCCTTGTACATGATGAAGCGCGAGCCATCGACGTCCGTGACCATGTCCGCGCACTTGTGCTGGATGGCCTGGAACGAGCCGATCGGGCGGCCGAACTGCACGCGCTCCTTGGCGTAGTCCACCGAGATCTCGAAGTCCATCTGCGACAGACCCACGAGGTAGGCGCACTCGCCGACCGTGTAGCGCTGGAGGACGGGCTGCAGCGCGGCCCACCCGCCACCGTCGGTGCCCAGGAGCTGGCCCTTGGCGCCGTTCAGCTTGACCTCGGCCTGCTTGTCGCGGGCGATGGTCACGAGCTGGGTGACCTCGACGCCCGGCTGGTCGCGGGCCACGATGCCGAGGGTGACGCCTGCGGCCGAGCGGCCGGCGACGATCATGTAGTCGGCGACGTTGGCGTCCGGCACGAACAGCTTGGTGCCCGTGAAGGTCACCTCGCTGCCAGAGACGGCTGCCTGGCACTGGATGCCGGCCTCGTCGAAGCGAGCGGACGGCTCGGTCAGGGCGAGCGTGAAGATGAGGTCGCCCGAGGCGATCTTCGGCAGGAACTCCTGCTTCTGGGCCTCCGAGCCGATCTCCATGATCGGAATCGCGCCGCCGAAGACGGTCGACATGAAGGGGCCGGGCACCAGCGCGCGGCCGAACTCCTCCAGCAGGACGCAGAGGTCCAGGAAGTCAAAGCCGGCACCACCGTAGGTGTCCGGGATCAGGAGGCCCTGCCAGCCCTGCTCGGCCATCTTGCCCCACAGGTCGGGGCTGTAGCCCTTCTCGTCGTCTTCCATGTCACGGACGAGCTGCTCGGGGCACTCGTTCTCCAGGAAGTCGCGAGCTGCGTTCTTCAGGAGCTCCTGCGTTTCGGTCAGACCCAGGTCCACGGTGTCTGTCTCCTTCTTGCGACCCGCATCGGGGCCGCTCTGCTTGCTGTGCTTACTTCGAACTCGA
>CADEHD010000287.1 GCA_902827055.1 uncultured Chloroflexota bacterium
TCGGGAGTGGCGGAACCCGTGCCGTATAAGGCGGGCCTAGCAGAAGCATCGAAACGGGCGCGTGCGCGAAGCTGGCGATGGCGTACGTGATGCCTGTCTCAGGCCGCCTGGCCGCGCCGTCGCTCCAGCGTCTCGAGTGCGAGCGGCAGGAACGCGGGGAGTCGGGTGCTGGAGCGCCATCGGAAGACAGTCCGCTCCGTGACCCCGAGCTCCGCGCCGAGCCTCATCGCCGTGTAGTCATGGGCGCGCATCCATGTGCGGAGCTCTGCACCAGTCACGCGCACCCCCTCGCGAGGAGCGTACGGTGCACGCCGACGATCCCCCGCAAACGGGGCGTGTGACGGCGTATCAGTGCCCTGTCAGCTTGCGCCAGCGAACGCGAGCGGCGGGGAGCCGTCTCCCCACCACTCGACCTCGGGCACCAGGTCGATGGCGAAGGCCGCCCGCACGCGCGCCTGCACTTCCAGCATCAGCGCGGCGACGTCCGCGGCCCGCGCTGAGCCATCGTGCACGATGAAGTTCGCGTGCAGCAGGCTGACCCGCGCCGCGCCGACCGCCATGCCCTTGCCGCCCGCGGCTTCGATGACGCGCCCCGCGTAGTCGCCGGGCGGGTTGCGGAACATCGAGCCTGCGTTGGGCTCCGCCGTCGGCTGCGAGGCCTGGCGGGCCCCGAGCAGCCGTTGCATGTCGGCATCGATCTGCGCACGCGGGCGCTCGTGCAGGCGCAGGGCTGCCTCGAGCACGATCAGCCCGCTGCCTCGGAGGCTCGACGTGCGGTACCCGAACGTCAGCGCGGCTCGACTGAGTGACCGTCGAGTGTCCCCGTCGAGCACATCGACCGACTCCACCAGCGTGCCGATGTCGCGGCCGTCGCCGACGCCCGCGTTGCTCTGGAGGGCACCGCCGATGCAACCCGGGATGCCGATGGCGAACTCGAGGCCACCGAGGTCGTGTTCGGCCGCCGCGCGAGCGAGCGCCGGGAGCATGACGCCCGCCCCCGCGCGGACGAGGTCGCCATCGAATCGCGTCGTATCGCAGGCACGGCGGAGGGAGATCACGAGGCCGCGCACGCCCTCGTCCGCGACCACGATGTTGGAGCCGCCGCCGAGGACGCGCGTGTCGAGCTTGTGCGCACGGGCCCACGTCACCAGGGCCGCCAGCTCATCGAGGTCGGTCGGGGTCGCGAAGTACTCGGCGGGACCGCCGATGCGCAGGTAGGTATGCCGGGCGAGCGGCTCCTCGCGGAGGAGCGCGACGCCAGCGGGCGCGGGTGGGAGGTTCGCGTTCACCCCCGCATCGTAGGTCGGTGAACTAGCGGCGTCCCGTCCTGCGGGTACCACCGGGACTGGCCGCGTCCGTGGCGGCTTCCGCTCCCGAGTCGCGGCTGGCACGGGACCCCGGGGTCGATCGCGGAGGGCGCTGATTATGCTGCGCCGCCCAGACCTCGTAGGGCGGCACCTCCTCCTTGACCACCCAGAGCAGGTAGTAGCATCCCGACTCGCCGAGGAACTTGAAGTCCTTGCGGAGCGCCTTCACGGTGCCCTCGAAACCGCCGTGCGACCGCAGGTACTTCCGGATCGAGCCGTGTTCGGCCTGCAGCTCGAGGAGCCGCGCCGCGTTCCCCACGATTGCCTCGATTTTGCGGCGGTTGCGAATCACGCGCGTGTCCGCCGCGAGCGCATCGATCTCGCGCTCGCTCAGTGCGGCCACGCGGGCCGTGTCGAACTGGTGGAACGCCTCACGCGTCGACGGCCACTTCGCATCGATGACGCGCCACGAGATGCCGCTCTGGAACACGGCCTTGCTCATCACATCGAGGTAGTCGTCAGGCGTCCGCGCGTTGACCTGCGCCGGGGCCTCTGGAGCGTTCGGATCAGGCACGGCGTCCCTCCTTCACTGCGAGTCCATGGCGACCTCGGACAGCCGCCTTGCGAGGTAATCCCGTTCCGGGCCACCGCAGAGGGCGAGCGCCTCGCGATAGGCCGCGGCAGCCTCGGTGGGGCGCCCGAGGCGTCGAAGCAGGTCGGCTCGAGCGGCGGGGAGCAGGTAGTAGCTGCGGAGCAACTCGAGCTCGCCGGAGCCGGCGAGGCGGTCGATCTCGTCGAGGGCCGCCGCTGGTCCACGCGCGAACGCGAGCGCGCCCGCACGATTGAGCCGCACGACCGGACTCGGCTGTACCAGCAGCAGGACGTCGTACAGCGCCACGATGTCGTCCCAGTCGGTATCCGCGAAGCGCGGCGCCATCGCGTGACGGGCGGCGATCGCGGCCTGGAGCTGGAACGGGCCGACGCGCCCTGGCAGGAGCGCGCGCCGCACCAGTCGCGCCCCTTCCTCGATCTGGGCGTGGTTCCACCGGCTCCGGTCCTGCTCCTCGAGGGTGAGCAGCGCCCCCCGGGAGTCGGTGCGGCCCGTGCGCCGTGCGTCGTGCAGCAGCATCAGCGCCAGCAGGCCGAGGACCTCGGGTTCGTCCGGCATCAGCTCGGCGAGCAGACGCCCCAGCTGGAGCGCCTCGTCGCAAAGGTCGCCCCGCACGAGGAGGTCGCCGGACGACGCAAGGTACCCCTCGTTGAAGACCAGGTAGACCACCGCGAGGACCGCGCCGAGTCGATCCGGGAGCGCGTGGTCCGGCGGCACCGCAAACGGGATCCCCGCATCGCGGATCT
>CADEHD010000288.1 GCA_902827055.1 uncultured Chloroflexota bacterium
ACCTCCGGCACCCGGTCCCGCGCGAACGCAGGCACCCGCGTGAGGACGTCGTACGTCTCGATCACCGCGTCCTGCTCGTGCGCTCCGGCACGCAGACCGGAGAGCGGATCCGCGAGCACCGGCCACCCGAGCACGCCGCCCAGCGTCGAGATCGACCCGGCAGGCAACCCACCGGCCTCAGGCCCCGCGAGGATCACCCCGCGCCGGCCACGTGCGGCCGCGGCGAACGCCGCGATCGCCTCCGCAGCAGGCGTCACCTCGGAGCGGGTCACGACGATCGAACGACCCGCAGGCGGCAGCGGATCCGTCAGCGGCGGCTCCAGGAGGGGCTCGCGGAAGGGGAAGTTCACGTGCACCGGCCCCGCAGGCGCAGCCATCGAGGTGGCAGCAGCCCTCGCGGCCACACCCCGCGCCGCCCGCTCGAGGGCTGGAGTGCCGTCGGCGGGAGTCATGTCGAGCGCCCAGCGCACGTGGCTCCCGAACATCCGCACCTGGTCGATCGTCTGCGCGGCGCCGACATCCCGGAGCTCCGGAGGCCGATCCGCCGTGAGCACCAGGAGTGGCACTCGTAGCAGCGAGGCCTCGACCACGGCGGGGAGGAAGTTCGCGGCGGCAGTACCGGAGCTGCAGACCAGTGCCACCGGCTCCCCGACCTGCCGCGCGAGCCCCAGCGCGAAGTACCCCGCAGACCGCTCGTCGATGTGCAGCCACGCGCGCCAGCGTGAGTCACGCGCGAAGACCAGCGTGAGCGGCGTCGATCGCGACCCCGGGCACACGACGACGTTCCGCACGCCGCTGGCAAGCAGCTGGTCTGTGAAGGCGCGCACGTACCGCTCGCCCGCTCCAGCCGGGAGTGGCGACGGGTACTGCGGGTTCGCGAGCGGATTCGCAGAGGGTTCCGGCACGGCAGTGAGTGTAGGGTCTCGCGCTCTCGCGCTGCACCGACGCCGGCTCCCGCCACGGGACGCGGGAGGGCGGAACGCGCCTAGAGGGCGCCCCCCAGTGCCTCGGTCAGCGGGCGGAACTTGAGCTGCACCTCGGCGAACTCCGCCTCCGGCACCGAGTCACCCATGATGCCGGCACCGGCGAACAACCACGCGTGGTCGAGCCGCACGAGCGCCGAGCGCAACGCGACCGCGAACTCGCCGTCGCCTCGTGCGTCGAGCCAGCCCACGGGGCCGGCGTACCACCCGCGGTCGAACCGCTCGATCGCGGCGATCGCCCTCCGCGCCGCCTCGCGAGGCCAACCGCACACGGCGGGAGTCGGGTGGAGCCTGCGCACGAGTTCCAGCACGTCGACGCCGGGGAGCGCCCGCCCCGCGACCTCGGTCGCCAGGTGCTGGATGTTGCGCAGGCGGCGCAGCTGCGGCTGGTCGGAGGCGCGAAGCTGTTCCGTCACCTCCGAGAGTGCCTCGCGAATCATGCCGACGGTCGTGGCGTGCTCGCGACGGTCCTTCGCGCTCGCGAGGAGGCCCTGCCCCAGCGCGTCGTCTTCATCGGGCGTCGCGCCGCGGCGCACAGAGCCCGCGAGGCCGAGTGCGCTCGCCAGGCCGTCCCGCAGACTGACGAGCAGCTCCGGGCTGGCCCCCAGGAACGTCGAGTCCCCCGAGCGGATCGAGAAGACGTGGCAGTCCGGGTACAGCGAGCGCAGTCGCGCGAGGACCCGCCCCACATCGAACGGCGCTGCCGCCAGCAGCTCCTGCGTCGTGGCCAGGACCGCCTTGTCGAAGTGGCCGGCGCGGATCTCGGCCGCGATTGCGCGCACCCCGCGAACCCACGCGTCGCGGTCGATGCCGTGCAGCGCGCGCGCCTGCGGCTGTTCGGCGCTCGTCGCGTGCCCGGCACGCACGAGATACCCCTCGAGCTCCGCTGCCTCCGCGCCCGGCGCCAGCACGACGCCACGCACGCCACCCTCCCGGACGAACAGCAGCCGAGGCAGCACCAGGCCGCCGCTGCCGTACTCCATCCACGGGGGACGGCGGTCCGTAGCCCCGTCGAAGGCGAACCCGCCCAGCAATCGAGGGCGCAGCGACGCCACCTCGAAGGTCGCGGGGGCGGCCAGCAGCGACGCCGCACCCGAGCGCGCGCTCTCGATGTCCGCGCCCGGCTCCAGCTCGAGTCGCCCCGCCTCGCCGACGCCTACCAGCTCGAACGCGAGGCTCGGGCGCTCGTAGCTCGCGACGATGTCGCGCGCCGCGGCCCCCGAGTAGAGCGCGCTTGGCTCGAACGCATCCGGCAGTCGCACCCCGCGGAAGGAGCGCGGGTCCTGGTCGCGCAGTTGCGCGAGCACTTCTTCGGCGTGAATGTCGGAGATGGCTGTCACAGCTCGCTCACTGTTGCGCGCGAGCGACGCCGGTCGCCTAGGAGTGCGCGAACCGGCAGTCGAACGTGCTCGTGATAGCGACTCAGGTGCGCCCCACTCGAACGTCGGCGAGCGCACTCGCTAGTATATGGGCCGCTCACTGCTCGCGCTGCGGCGCGCTTCAACCCACCGGGAGGTCCCCCGTGAAGACGTACAAGATCGGCGACAGCGGCCTGCTCGAGGGCAAGTGTGCGATTTGCGGCACGTACGTCATCAAGGGCGCGGTCAAGTTCGGCGACCGCGCTGTGGTCTGCCCGGAGGACAAAGAGCGCGCCGAGCGGATCACGAA
>CADEHD010000289.1 GCA_902827055.1 uncultured Chloroflexota bacterium
GGGCGGGGACAGTCCGGGGTGCACACGGCGTTGGTGGCGACCGGGTGGCGCACCGCGGGGCCCGCGAGCGGGATGAACTCGCGGAGCTTGTCCTGCGTGGCCTCCGGGAGCGGCGGCGTGTCGAGCCCGTTCGAGGCGATCGCGTCGGCGGAGAGCACGGCGAACCCACCGCCGCCGCCGACCAGCGCCACGCCGCGACCGCGCACCTTGCGGAGGTCGGTGGTCATGGCGACGACGAGGTCGTGGAGCTCGTCCATGTTCTCGGCGCGGATCGCGCCGGCCTGGCGGCATGCCGCCTCGAAGACGTCGACCGAGCCGGCAAGGGAGCCCGTGTGCGAACTGGCGGCGCGGGCGCCCGCGGCGCTGAGGCCGCCCTTGAGCACAATCGTGGGCTTGACCGCGGCACAGCGCTTCATCGCCTCGAAGACGGCGCGGCCGTTCTTGACGCCCTCGATGTAGGCCGTGACCACCTCGGTCTGGGGGTCCCAGGCGGCGTAGTCGAAGAAGTCCTGCGCATCGAGGTCAGCGCCGTTGCCGTAGGAGACGACTTTCGAGAAGCGCACGCCGCGCCGCCCCAGGCCACCCACGATGTCGCCCGCGTTCGCGCCCGACTGGGAGAGCAGGAAGACGTTGCCGGGCTCCTTCGGGAAGTTGCCCATGAACGCGAGCCCGACGCCGGGCACGTAGAGCCCCATGCAGTTCGGCCCGATGACGCGGATGCCGGCTGCCTTCGCCTTCGCCAGGACCTGCTTCTCGAGGGCGGCGCGCTCGGGGTCGCCGGTCTCCGAGAAGCCTGCCGTGAAGAAGTGGATCGAGCGCACGCCCTTCTGGATGCACTCCTCGACGAGCTGGGGGACGACCGCCGCCGGCACCTGCGAGATGACGTGGTCGACGGGGTCCGGGCAGTCGAGCACCGAGGGGTACACCTTGAGACCGTTGATCTCGGTCATCTTGGGGTTGACGGGGTAGAGGGCATGCCGTTCGTGGTAGCCCTGCTCCATGATCGACTGGAGGAAGCCACCGCCTCGATTGCCACTCTGACGCGAGGAGACGCCCACGATCGCGGTGGCGCGCGGGTGCCAGATCGCGTCGAGCGGGTGTTCGGTGGCAGTGGTCACGTGGCCCTCGCAAGTCTGTACGCGCCGGTGGCGTGGAAACACGGAAGCGCTCACGGAGCGCCCCGCGGTCCCCCGCCGGGATATCAGCCCGAGTGTACGGCCCCCGCGGACTCGGGGGCCACGGGCACAGGGGCGTGCGCGAGGTCGCGGCGGCGCCTCAGCGCGTCGCGGCTTGCCGGAAGATCGGCTGGACGTACGCGAAGAACCGCGCCAGCTCTCGAGCCAGGGGCAGGAGCGCGAGGCGCCGCGGAGTGGCGTGGTGGAAGAAGCGGAACTCCGTGTAGTGGGCGCCCGGGTGGCCCGCGAGCGCCTCCATCAGTTGCCGCGACTCCGACACGGGGATCACGTGGTCATCGAGGTCGTGCGCGATCACGATGAGGGGTGCCCGCGCCAGCGCAATCGTGGTGGCCGGTGAGAGCGCGTCGAGGCGGGCGCGCATCGGCGCGGGGAGCGCCTCGATGGCGCTCGTGGCGGTCTCCAGGTCGGAGGCGCGTAGCAGGTCGAGGGCGGCGCGGCCTGCCTCGGAGAGAGTGGCGGGGTCCGGCGGTGCGGCGGCGCCACCGCTCGGGGCATCGCGCAGCGTGTCGCGCTCGGTGGGCTCGAGTTCCGCGGTCAGCGTGCGCGTGAATACGGTGCGCGTCAGGGGGTCCACGGCCCAGGGCTCGCGCGCGCCGTTGCGCACGCGCGAGGCGCTGGCGACGTCCCGCACGAAGGTTCGCATCGAGGCGTACGGGGCGAAGGCCGCCAGGAACGCCACCCGCTCTCGGATCAGGGGCGTGCTACCCGCCATCAGGGCGAACGCGCCGCCGACGCACGTGCCGAGGAGGCCGCTCCGCGCGGCATCGATGCCGGGCTGCCGCACGAGCCAGTCGTACGCCAGCGCGAGGTTCTCGGCGTCGTCCGGGTCCAGGCGCTCGTCGCGCATGGCGGGCGACCAGGAGAGGAGGGCGGCGAACCCGGAGCGCGCCAACGCCTCGCCGAGGCGCGCGACCTGCGGGTGGTCGACCCCGAACGGCACCACACCGAGACAGACGACGATTCCCGGACGGGGCTTGGTGCCGGCAGGGCGGTAGAGGTCGCCGTCTGCCGTGCCGGTGCGCGTGGGGTACGTCACGCGCTCGATAAGCGGGCGCCCGGTGAGCCAGTCCATGGGGCGCGACGGCAGCATCGGGAGGACCTTGACGAGGAACACCGCGGTGCGCGCCGTCGCCCGTCCCGAGTCGATCCAGGCGGGCAGGCGCCGTCGCAGGACGCGACCGTACGTCGCGGCGAGGGCGGTAACGCCGAGCACAGCGATGAGCCCTCTGGGTACGCGACGCGGCATCGAGTGGCGCTTGTTCGCAGTCTCGACTGCCGGTGGCCGCCGCCCCTACGTCGCTGCTGCCGCCTGCGCCTCGAAGGCGGTGGCGGGGGTGACGTCGCCCGGAATGCCCTCGCGGATGGCGCGTTCGACGCACTCCGCGGCGCGGTCGATCTCGGCCTCGGTGTTGAAGCAGTGCAACGACAGGCGCACCGAGTCG
>CADEHD010000290.1 GCA_902827055.1 uncultured Chloroflexota bacterium
TTCATCCTGCTCAATCTGATGTTCAGTCTCCAGGCTGCCTATGCTGCGCCGCTCATCCTGCTGGCGCAGACACGCCAGGCCGAGCGCGACCGTGTCTGGTCGGATGCCGACGCGCGGCATCGTGAAGGGCTTTCGGAAACCACGTTGACCTTGCTCGAGCAGAACACGGAATTGACCCGCCAGGTGGCGGTACTGACGCAGCAGATCCACCAGCTGACCGAGGAGTTGCACCACAACTTGCTCGGCCGGGATGGGGCAGATCGCAGCTAGGTAGGGCTACGCGCGTCAGGCACGCTGCGTGCGGAAGAACTCCACTGTGCGCGCGATGCCGTCCTCGAAGGCGACCTGCGGCGCCCAGCCCCACAGCGCGCGCGCCTTCGTGGCGTCCTGCGCGATCTGCTTGATGTCGCCCGCCCGCTCGGGGGCCAGGATCGGCGGTCGTTCGTAGCCGACGTTCGTCGCGATCACGTCGAACACGCGCCGCGTCGAGGTCGGGGTGCCGGTCCCGATGTTGCACGTTGCGGCCTCGTGCGAGGCGGCGCGCACTGCCGCGTCCACCACGTCCTCGACGTACACGTAGTCGCGCAGCTGGCCGCCATCGCCGTAGATCGTGCAGTCCTCGTTGGCCAGCATGCGCTGCGCGAAGATCGCGACGACCCCGGCCTCGCCGTGCGGGTCCTGCCATGGGCCATAGATGTTGCCCGGGCGCACCACGGACAGCTCGGTGTCCGAGCCCCGCGTGACGAGTGCGAGGTAGCGCTCGGCTGCGAGCTTGGAGGCGCCGTACACCGACTCTGGCTGGGCGGGGTAGTCCTCGGCGATGGGGATGACCTCGGGCGCACCGAACAGAGCACCGCCCGTGGAGAAGAACACGAAGCGCCGGGCGCCGTGCTCCATCGCCGCCCGCGCGAGCTGCAGCGAGCCGATCACGTTCGCCTCGACGTCCCCCACGGGGTCGCGCATCGAGACGACGACGGAGGCCTGGGCCGCGAGGTGGTAGACGACGGTGGGGCGCACCTCGGCGATGGCGCGCCGGACGGCCTCGCCATCACGAATGTCGACCTGCAGGAACCGCGCGCCCTCGGGGATGCCTCGGCGGGAGGGCACCATGTCGAGGCCTACGGCCTCCACGCCGTCGCCGAGGAGCCTCCGCCAGAGGTGTCCACCCACGAATCCGGCAGCGCCTGTAACCAGCGCCCGCTCGCCCGTTCCACGGTCATCCGATTGTGCCACGCCTGACCCCCTCCATAAGCTGACCTCAGTATCGGTTCGCCGAACGCATGCCGCGAGCGCCGAGGGGGCGTGCACGCCTCGATCGGGCCTATCCGGTGCGTATTCGCATGCCGACAGATCGTCCATACGGGCAGTGATGATGGGACTCACGGCGGGCGCCAGCGCGACGGCGGTGGAGTCCGTGGAGAGAGGGTGCGATGACCGCGTTCTTCGAGCGCTCCGGTGACGTGTTTCAGCCGAACGACTTCTGCCGGGGGCCGTGGAACCACGAGTCGTTGCACGGTCGCGCGGTCGCAGGGCTGCTCGCGTATGGCGTCGAGGCGTTCTCCCCGGGCGAGGGGTGGCAGATCGCGCGCCTGACCGTGGACATGTTCCGACTCGCCCCGTTCAAGCCGACCACCCTCCGTACGCGGCTGCTCCGCGACGGCAATCGCATCCGTTCGGTCGAGGCGGCGCTCGAGATCGAGGGCGTCGAGGTGGCGCGCGCCAGCGGGCTGATCCTGCTGGCCTCGGATGTCCCGCCGACCTCGTGGGGTGGGTCTGCCGAGCCGGTGCCCGCGCCGGAGCTGGGTACGCCCGGCCCCGAGGGCGAGGGGCCCTTTGGCGACCACCGCGATGCCTGGGAGATCCGCCAGGTGCGCGCCGAGGGCGAGCACGACCCCTCGGTGGCGTGGCTCCGGATGGCGCACCCCTTCATCGAGGGCGAGGCGACGACGCCGTTCGTGCGGACGGCCGCCGCCGCCGACTACGCCAATCCGCATTCGAACCGCTCCGAGCCGCGGCAGGCGTTCATCAACGCCGACATGACGCTCCACCTCTTCCGGTACCCGACCGCGGAGTGGCTCGGATTCCAGGTCGCGGCGCACGACTCGCAGGGTGGGATCGCGATCGGGTCGTGCGTCGTGAGCGACGCCGAGGGGCCGATTGGTCGAAGCACCGTCGCGACGATCGCCAACGACCGGGCGCGCATGCGCGCCGCCTCAGTGAGCGTGCGCTGAGCGGACCGCGCGGGCTCTGCGACTGGTGTCGCTGGGCGCGGGACGTGCAGAGCGGTCGCGGCAGCACGTTCCTGCGCTGCGGGCGGTCGGATACGGAGTCACAGTACGCGCGCTACCCGAGGTTGCCGGTGCTCGCGTGCCCCGGGTTCGAGCCGCGCCTCGAGGCGCCGCCCGAGGCGCCTCAGGGCGCCCGGTAGTCCACGAGCGCACGCGTGCGGCGCCAGGCGTAGGTGGTGATGCCCAGCGCCACGCCCGCTCCGAGGAGCAGCGTGCGCGACGCCCCGATCGCGTCCGACGCCAGGCCGACCTCGAGCGTGCCGATGTTGTTCGCGGTCTGCGCCGCGAGCGTCTGGATGCTCAGCGCCCGCCCGCGCATCGCGTC
>CADEHD010000291.1 GCA_902827055.1 uncultured Chloroflexota bacterium
CGAAGCGGCACCCCGCGACGGTCGCCCCGAATGCCAGCGCTTCGTTGCCGTTGAGAAACGTCCGCGGCGACGCTGCCTCGTCGGCGGTCCTCGACGCGGGGCGAGTGCCGAGTCGCGCTGACGTGGCGACGTAACTCCGGCGACTCGCCTCGAGGGCGTCGGCGGGCAACTCAGCGAGCACGGCCGAGAGCGCCTCGAACGGTAGCCCGTACCAGGCGCCCAGCGCGGCCGCGATCTCGGGCGGTGCGGCCGAGTCGTGGTGTCCATCAGCGCCTCCGGGGATCGGGCACGCGAGGGCTGCATCGCGGCCGGGTGGCTTGCTGCCTGGTACCTCGATCGCCGCGGTGCCGGCGAACAGCAGGTGTCCACCGGGGCGGAGCATCCGGGCGTGCTGGTCAACGGCGTCCTGGTTGAGCGCGACCAGTGCGTCGAGGTCGCGGCGCGGGACGTGGGGCACCGCGGCGCTCCCGGGTGCAGCGGCGCTGATCGTCTGGAAGGTGTGACCGCCGCGCACCTGCGCCGGCGCGTCGGTCGTCAGCGACACGTGCCAGCCGGCCCGTGCAAGCGCTCGGGCGACGAGGAGCGAAGCCTCCGCCGAGCCCTGCCCGAGCGCGCCCGCGAGTCGCGCGGTCAGCGGTGCCGTGCCAGGGGCGGGCGTTGGAAGATCGACGGGCATCGGCGGTCCTTCATCGAATACCGACGGTTCGAGGTGGACCCGGTCATGCCCGATGTACTGGCGAGTGCCGTGCGACACCGTGACGCCCGAGTACGCACGGCGTCGTGACGTTCTCATGTCAATGCCCGCGGTCTTCGCCGCGCCCAATCGGGGGTGATGTGCTGCTCTCCTGACTCGCCGCTTGTCGCCATCGGAGGTGGGGCCGTCAGGCGGCTCTTTCCGCTAGGCGGACTGTCGGTTAACGTCCGCGTATAACCAGTGAACAAAAGCACGATGTTGGGCGGCGCCATGCCGGCCAGCGAACCAGTCGAGGGGATACACGCATGCCAATGGCCGTCGGGACGAGTCTGAGCAGCAAGCTGGAGGAGGTGCCAGCACGCGCTCGGCGTCTTGAGAGCCTGGGGTACGACATCGCCAGCGTGGGGGAGATCGGCAACGACCCCTTCCTGCCGCTCGTGCTCGGCGCCGAGCACACGGAGCGCATGCACTTCAGCAACCTCGCGATTGCGTTCCCCCGCGCGCCGTACATCACCGCGAACATGAGCTGGGACCTCGCGCGCTACTCCAAGGGACGATTCGTCCTCGGACTGGGCACGCAGGTCAAGGGGCACAACGAGCGACGCTTCAGCGTCCCGTGGGTCGCGCCCGGTCCTCGGATGCGCGACTACGTCTCGTGCATGCGCGCCGTCTGGGACTCGTGGCAGAACGGCACCAAGCCCAACTTCGAGAGCGACCACTACCAGTACAAGCTGATCAGCCCGTTCTTCAACCCGGGGCCGATCGAGCACCCGAACATCCCGGTGCTCATCGCCGCCGTGAACCCCTTCAACGCGCGCCTCGCGGGCGAGGTGGGCGA
Source organism: uncultured Chloroflexota bacterium (assembly GCA_902827055.1). Taxonomy (GTDB): domain Bacteria; phylum Chloroflexota; class Dehalococcoidia; order UBA2979; family UBA2979; genus RBC038. The sequence goes on from CADEHD010000291.1 coordinate 1,533, forward strand.
CGGCATCGCGGTGCACGGCTTCAGCACGTTCAAGTACATCCGCGAGGTCCTGATCCCCGCGGTCCACGAGGGAGCACGACGCGCGGGCAAGGACCCGAAGCAGCTCCAGATTCGCGGCGGCGGCTTCGTGGTCACCGCGCGCACCGAGGAGGAGCTGGCCAAGGCCAAGGAGCGCGCGCGCCGACAGCTCTCCTTCTACGCCTCGACGCGGTCGTACTCGCGCGTGATGTCCACGCACGGCTGGGATGACGAGGCGTCGCTGCTCCACCGCCTCTCGGTCGAGGGCAAGTGGGACGACATGGTGGGGATTATCACCGACGACATGATGGAGGAATTCTGCGTCATGGGGACGTGGGATGAGATGCCTGCGAAGATGCGCGAGAAGTACGCGGGCATCAACTCGCAGGTCAGCTTCGGTGTGGAGCCCTCGAACCCGGACGAAGAGGCCCAGGTTCGCGAGATCATCGCGGAGCTGAAGACCATCCCGACAGTCGGCGAGGTCTAGGGCCACATCGAGGAGGTCGGGCCGGGGGTGGACGTCGCTGTCCCTGGCCCGACGCCGACCGCGCGAGGGCGTTCGCACGCCGATTGCTCCTCGAGCCCGCTCGGAGTGGTTGGATCCCGGCCTCTCTTACTACTCGTAAGGTGACCTAAGTCCTTTGTAGCCGGTGACCAGCGAATGCCACAGTGTTCGCGGAGTCGCGAATGAGGGAGCGGTGAAGGTCACCCTGGAAAAGAGCGGCGATTACGCCGTCCGCGCAGTGCTCGATCTTGCGCAGCATCATGGCGGCGGTCGACGCAAGAACCGTGAGATCGCGGAGGCGACGCACGTCCCCTCGGCGTTCCTTGCGCGGATCCTCGCGAAACTCGGGCGGAGCGGGCTGGTGCGCGCCACCGCAGGCCAGGACGGTGGCTACGAGCTCGCGAGGGAGCCCGGCGAGATCTCGCTGCTCGACGTGATCGAGGCGGTCGAGGAGATCACCCCTCGAGAGTGCGTGCTGCGCGGCGGCCCCTGCATGACCTCGCCCGCATCGCGCACCTGCGCCGTCCACGACGCCTGGGCCG
>CADEHD010000292.1 GCA_902827055.1 uncultured Chloroflexota bacterium
CCTCGAGTTGCTGTACGCAGCCGGGCTCCGCGTGAGCGAGGCGGCCGGCATCGATGCGCGCGATCTCGACCTCGTCAACCGCCAGGTTGTGGTGACGGGCAAGGGCGATCGCGCGCGCGTGGCGCTCTTCGGCGAGCCGGCGCGGGCAGCCCTCGCGGCCTACCTCGAGCGAGGACGGCCACGCCTCGCTGTGGGCGCCGAGACCGCGCTCTTCCTCAATCGCAGCGGCGGGCGGCTCACCCCCCGCTCGATGCAGGAGCTGGTGCGCCGGACCGGCGTCGCGCGCGGGCTCCGCCAGGGGGTGCACCCCCACCTGCTCCGCCACTCGTTTGCCACGCACATGGTGGAGCAGGGGGCGGACCTCCGAGTCGTGCAGCACCTGCTGGGCCATTCCTCGATCGACACGACTCAGATCTACACGGCCGTGACACCGGCCCGCCGCGAGGCGATCGTCTCGAGTGCCCTCGCGCGCGCGCGCACCATCGATGCGCGGCGCCGCGCCGGCCCCGACGCGCCCGAAGCACCATCGGCACCTCCCGGGCGGCCCCCCGGCGCCGGATCCACGCCTTCGTAATCGGGGTTCGCCCGGGGCTGCCCAGGGTTGCTAGCGCAGGCGACGCGGCCCCAGCCTGTACACTCGTGCTTCCCGCCCGCCACGTCCGGATACCCGCGGAGGAACCACGTGCGCATCCTGGTGTTGAACGGCCCGAACCTGAACCTGCTCGGCAGCCGCGAGCCGGAGATTTACGGCCTCGAGACGCTGGCCGACATCGAGGCGCTCCTCCGCAACGAGGCGGCGGACCTCGAGGACATCGAGCTGGCGTTCGTCCAGTCCAACCACGAGGGCGCGCTGGTGGATGCGATCCAGGAGCACCGCGACTGGGACGGCCTGATCATCAACGCGGGCGCCCTCACCCACACGTCGATCGCCATCCCCGACGCGATCTCGGCGGTGGGCATCGCCACGGTGGAAGTCCATCTCTCCAACGTGTTCGCCCGCGAGGAGTTTCGGCACCACTCGTACATCTCGCCGGTCGCGTGGGGGATGATCACCGGGTTCGGCTATCGCGGCTATCTCGTCGCCCTCGACCTGCTCCACGACCTCCTGAGTGAGCAGGCGGAGCTCGAGCAGGAATGACGGCCGCTCACCCGTCCGACGCCGCGCCCGCCGCGGTCGACGCGCGCCAGGCCAACGAGGCGCGACTCGATCGCGTGCGTGGCCGCCTCGAGGCGCTCCAGCTCGATGCGCTGATCGTCACCGCGCCCTCCAACCGACGCTGGGTCGCGGGGTTCACGGGCTCGGCGGGCACGGTCCTCGCCGGGACGCACGTAGCGCGAGTCGCCTCGGACTCCCGCTACTGGGAGCAGCTGGCACTCCAGGCGCCGGCCTTCGAGCTTGTGCGCACGACCGGGGGCCTGGCGACGTGGGCGCAGGAGTTCCTCGCGGGCCTGGGTGGCCAGCGGGTCGGCTTCGAGCCCGCAGCGCTCAGCTACGCGGAGTACGAGGAGTGGACGCGCGCCCTCGCGGACCTGCCGCCGGGAGACCGCCCGACGCTGGTCCCGGCCCCGAAGGCGATCGAGGCCCTGCGCATGGTGAAGGAGCCGGACGAGCTGGCCGCGGAGTTCGAGGGCACGGGCGCTCGGATGGACGCGGCCGTCGCCGACATCGAAGGCCGAGAGCGCCTCGACACCACCGACAGCCACCGTCTCTTCGGTCCGCTCAACTGCCGCGGCTGGTACCGCCTGCACGGCGTTCATCTCAAGGACCACGTCCACCAGATCGCCAAGATCAAGCAGATGAACGGCTACCCGACAAGCTAGCTAGCCGTCGCAGATGCCGAAGCCACCGCTCGTGTAGAGGTCAGCCCCTGGCCTCAGGGGCAGGCTGGAGACGCGCCGGAACGTCCGTGTTCTCCGTGCCGACGACGCGGCCGTCGAGCATGCGGATGATTCGTTGCGCCCGGGCAGCGACTGCCGCGTCGTGAGTAACCATGACCACCGTCAGACCGCGCTGGGTCCGAAGCTCGTCGAGAAGGTCGAGGATCCGGTGTCCGGAAGCAGAGTCGAGCCGGCCCGTCGGCTCATCAGCGAGGAGGATGCCCGGCTCGTTCGCGAGCGCGCGGGCGATAGCGACGCGCTGCCTCTCGCCACCTGAGAGCTGGGATGGCCGGTTGCCACTCTTGCCACTGAGGCCCACCATCTCGAGCAGCGCCTCGGCTCGAGCCCTGCGCTCCGATGCCTTCAGCCCGCCCTCGAACATCGGCACCTGCACGTTCTCGCTCGCGCTCAGCGTCGGCAGCAGATTGTCGAGCTGGAACACGAGCCCCACTTCTCGCGCGCGGTGCTTCGCGAGGTTCTTCTCCTTTGCAAGATCCTCGCCGTTCACGATCACCGTGCCGGCATCAGCCTTGTCCAGCGCCGCGATTAGATGAAGTAGCGTCGACTTGCCACAGCCGGAGGGGCCCACGATAGCGACACATTCGCCTCCGTGGATATCAAGGTCCACGGCGTCGAGGGCCCGCACTCGACCCTCTTCGAAGGTCTTCACAACGCCTCGCATGACAACGACCGGCGGCACGTTACTCATAG
>CADEHD010000293.1 GCA_902827055.1 uncultured Chloroflexota bacterium
TCGGGTTCACCGTCGCCCTGTTCGTGGCACAGCTCTCGTTCCCGGGCGAGATGGAGCTGGCGGCCGCCAAGATCGGCATCTTCGCGGGCTCGCTGCTGAGCGGGATCGTGGGCGCGACAATCCTCAGCCGGCTGTCACTGCGCGGCAGCCCCTGAACGCCTCGAAGAGCCCACGCCCACGCCGCCTCGGGGGCGGCAAACCTAGACGCCGACCGGCTGCCTCGCCGGCTCGCGCACACTGAGGTTGAGCGTGGATGTGATCTCGACGCTCGACAGCGTGTTGCAGATCGGGCACGTGCAGGCCAACGCCTCGAGCTCGTCGCGGTTCGCAAGGAGCGCCGGGTCCTCCACCTCGAGGTCGAGCGTGACATCGATCTTCACGACGCGGGACGGGTTCTGCGCCATCGTCGCCTCGAGGTCCGCTTCCGCCCGGGTCACCACGGCATCTGCGAGCAGCGGCTGGTTGAGCAGTGCCCCGAGCGTGCAGTTGCCGAGGGCGACCAGCAGCAACTCGATCGACGTGTAGCCGACCATCCCGTCGTCGAGAACCTCGCGGACGTTGACCATCGCGCGACCGCCGCGCGTGGTGAAGAGGATTCGCTTGCGGTCCTGGTAATCGGCGTGCACGTGAGCCATCGGGTGCCTCCTCGAGGGGCGGGGTTCGGAGGCTGAGCATACCCGTTTTCGAAGCACGCCGACGGGTGGGCGTGCGCGTATCCTCAGACGGCCAAGCCCGACACGTGGAGGAGTAGGCGCTGTGGAGTCGTACTACATCGAGCCGGTGGAACCTGTGCTGCGGCGGTTCGTGGAGGATTTCCGCAACGTCGTCGCGCGCGAGGCGCCGGGGCGCGGACGCCTCGATGCACTGCGCGCACCCGTCGAGGCCCTGCTCGCGGACCCGAGCTGGATCCAGCCGCAATTCCTGGAGCCGGTCCCCGACACGACCGCGGCGTGGGCCGTGTACCGCAGCCACGATCCCGACCTCTGCATCTTCACGATGGTGGTGCCCCCGCTCAACGCGACCAAGGTGCACAACCACCTGGCCGATGGCTGGGTGGGGCTGGTCCAGGGCGGTCAGATCGAGCGCCAGTTCCGCCGCTTCGATGACGGCTCGCGACCCGGGTTCGCGGACGTGCGCAAGATCGCGGAGAGCCCGATCCGCCTCGGAGAGATCACGTCTATCGAGACGCCCGACGCGGACATCCACCAGATCGTGACGACATCGCGCGACGCGTCTGTGTCGCTGCACGTGCTGTGCAACGACCTCGGGACCGTCGAGCGACAGACGTTCGAACCCGAGGAGCATCGTGCGACCGCGTTCGTGTCCGGCTACACCAACGTCGATGGCAGCTCGAGCATCGGGCGATAGCACCGATACGCGGATGTCACAAAGCGACGAGACCCCGCTGAGCGGGGCCTCATCGAGACGGTCGACAGGGGCCGACACGGGCGCTTCCGGGCGCGAGCCCGGTTGACCGGGGCGAACCTCTGACCGGGAGGTCATCAGTGTGCCGGCCCCTGAGCACGCAGGGTACGGATCGCGTGCCGACGAAGGACGGCCCGAAGGTCGGGCGGATTGGGGGCCAACGTCCCCACACGAGGATGACCCGGGAGGCTATCGATGCCAGCTCGTCGACCATGGCATGCAGGCATACGCGCCGCCCTCGCGCTGGGAATCGCCATCTCTGCCGCCGCCGGGTTGGCGTGCACGTCCGAGGACGACGCGCGCGCGACCACGATCCCACCGACATCGAGCGGCACGGCCGTATCCTCGGCGGCGACGACCGCTAGCCCACCGACAGCCGCGAGCGCAGCCGCCACGTCGACGGTGACGAGCACCCCTCGGGGGCCGGCCGCCAGCACGCTGCGCCTCGAGGCATTCACGGTGCCCGCCGGCTCCGGCGCTCACGACGTCGCACCGGCCCGCAACGGCGGCGTCTGGTACACCGCGCAGGCCACGGGCAAGCTCGGCTGGCTGGACCCGCGGACTGGCGATGTCCGCGAGGTACCCCTCGGGCAGGGATCGCGGCCCCACGGCGTCATCGTGGGTGCCGATGGCGCCGCGTGGGTCACGGACGGCGGGCTCAACGCGATCGTCCGAGTCGACGAGGCATCGTTCGCGGTCACCGTGTTCCGCCTGCCCGCGAACCGGTCGAACACCAATCTCAACACCGCCGCGTTCGATGGCGAGGGTCGCCTCTGGTTCACCGGGCAGGCGGGGATCATCGGGCGGCTGGACCCGGCGACCGGCGCGATGGAGGTCTACGACGCGCCTCGAGGGGCGGGGCCGTACGGCATCACGGGCACGCCCAGCGGCGATGTGTACTTCGCCTCGCTGGCCGGGAGCTACGTCGGGAAGATCGACCGTGCGACGGGCGCGGTGACGGTGCTGGAGCCACCCACGCCTCGACAAGGGGCGCGCCGCGTATGGAGCGACTCGCGCGGGCGCATCTGGGTCAGCGCGTGGAACACAGGCCAACTCGCGATGTACGACCCCTCGGGCGGAGCGGGCGGCGCCTGGCGCGAGTGGACGCTCCCGGGCTTGCGGCCGCAAGCGTACGCCGTGTACGTCGACGAGGGTGACA
>CADEHD010000294.1 GCA_902827055.1 uncultured Chloroflexota bacterium
GTAGTAGCTGTGGCCGCCAGCCCCCGACGGGTAGTCGTTGTACGCCTGGTACGTGTTCACGCTCGCCTGGAACAGCAGGGCGGCAGGGCGGTCGTCCCGCACGAAGAACAGCACGTAGTTCTGGAACCCCGAGGCGCTGGACAGCACTGCGAGGTAGGCACCGCTCGTCCAGTGGCTGGGCACATTGAGTGTGAAACTCGGCGTCCATGCACACTCGGTGAGGCCGCCCTGCTGGACAGGGCAGGGGCGCTGCGTTGTCCCGGCCAGCCCCGTCGCCGCGGACATGAGACGGCCACCCGTGCCCGCGTACCAGCCGACGCGGAAGACCTCGATGTCATAGGGCTGCGGAGGGTTCACCGAGACGTGGAAGCTGATCTCGCCTCCCGTCGCGACGCTGGTGCTCGAGGCGTAGCCCTTGATCTGCTGCCCCACGTCGTCGGCGACCGTGAACCCGGGACGGGGGATTTGCCAGTCGCGCGTGCCCCGCTGGAGGTTCTCGGTCACGACGGGGTTCTCGCTCGCCGCGATCTCGAGGGTGGCACGCGTACTCGTGCGGGCGCCACCGGGGCCGCTGGCTGTGAAGGTGAGGGCGTACTGGCCTGGCGTGCTACCCGCGAGCACCCGCGCGGTCACCTTGACCGGCGTCCCCGTCGCGACGGGCGTGACACGCGCAGGCTCGAAGGTGGCCAGTACCCCGGTAGGCAGTGGCGGCTCGGACGTCATCGAGAGAGTGACCGGCTCGGCGGAGCCGCTCGTCGAGACTACCGCCAGGTCGTAGCTGAGGGTGCCTCCGGTCCGCGCGGGGACCACGCGAGAGTCCTCGGAGAGCCGCATGCTCAGGTCGGCGGCGGAGGGGGCGACCGTGCTCCCGGTGGGAGTTCGCCCGCTCGCGGTGGCTGCCGTTTCCGCCCCGGAGCAGGCCATACTGCTCGAAACGGCGAGGGCCACGAGTGCGACGACCAGCCAGGCCGAGCGCGTCAGGTGGACCGTCATCCGTCGCGGGCTTCCCTGCCTGGGCGCTGCGTTCCCTGGGTTCGAGAACGACTCGACCGAGTACCCCTCGATAGTAGTCGACGCCGTGGACCCCGCGCAGGGCGCGGTCGCGTAGCGCCGCATCTGTCACCGGGCCGCCACGTCCGGCGTTGGAGCATCCGGGGCGCGAACGGGACCGCCTCGGGTAGCATGAAGCCCCCGACCCCGCGAGTTGCCCGCGTGACCGACGGAGGATCGATGAGCGAGATCACGCCGCCGCCGTTCGTGCACCCCGCCGCGTTCGTCGAACCCGAGGTCACGGTGGGCGCCGGCACGCGGATTTGGGCGCGCGCCCACGTGCGTCCTCGTGCGCAGATTGGCGAGGAGTGCAACATCGGCGTGGGGGCGTTTGTCGATGTGGGCGTGCGCGTGGGGAGCCGCTGCAAGATCCAGACCCACGCGCTCCTTTTCGAGGGCGCAGTCGTCGAGGACGAGGTGTTCATTGGCCCCGCGGCCTGCCTGACGAACGACCGCTATCCACGGGCGACGACCGTCGACGGACGGCTGAAGGGGGCTGAGGACTGGACCCTCGCGGGCGTCTGGCTCGAGCGGGGTTGCTCCGTGGGGGCGCACGCCGTGGTGAACCCGGGTGTACGCGTCGGGGCATGGGCGATGGTCGGGTCCGGGGCCGTGGTCACGCACGACGTGCCGGCGCACGCGCTCGTCGCGGGCGTGCCGGCTCGCCAGACCGGCTGGGTATGTCGATGTGGCCGCCCGCTTACCGAGGCGCTGCGCTGCCCACAGTGCGCGATGGCGTACGAGGTCGGTGCGGGCGGACTCGCGCTGCAGGCGCCGTAGCCCACGAGGCCGGAGCGACTCGCCTCGGGGCGCCGGTTCGTCCGACGGGCCATGATCTCCCGTCACGAGCGCGCGCAACGGAGGACGCTGGTAGCCTCCGGAGAGTCGAACCCACCCCTCGACCGTCACGGATGTGGACAACGGATGCGTCCTCACCCGCTGGAGCCGCCCACCCCCTGGCGTCAGGCTGTGGTTGCCTACCTCACGCTGGCCGCGTCCGCCACGTGGATGCTCATCGTGCCGAACGTGGTCGCCGCGATCGGGATCGCGATTGGGGTGCTCCTGCTTGTGCGCGTCCCATCGACCTCCCGGTTACATGGACGAGCGCTCGCGCTGGGCACCGAGTCGAGCTTCCTCGACCGGGCGGGAACGTGGCTCGCGGCCGCCGGTCTCGAGGTCGAGTGCGAGCAGCTCGCGGCCGATGGCGCCGACCTCGAGCACGAGCTTGCCCGCCGCGCGGCCCTGCCCTTCGCCGTCGTGGTGATCGACGAGGCGTTGTGCCACCCGATGCGCGACATCGTGCGGTTCGCGGCGGCGCACGGCGCGCGATTGCTCGTGGTGCCATCCGCTCCCCGCGAGTTGGGCGCGCGGGGGCGGGCCGTCGCGGCCGCCGAGCACCCGCTCGAGTACCCACTCACGAGGTGGGAGCAAGCGTCCAAGCGAGCGCTGGACCTGGTGATCGCCGCCACCGGGCTCGTGGTCACGTCGCCGCTGCTACTCGTGGCGATGGCGTTGATCCG
>CADEHD010000295.1 GCA_902827055.1 uncultured Chloroflexota bacterium
CGCGGTGCCCCCGAGCCACCCAAACACGCTGAGCGCGATCGAGTCGCGCCACCCGAACACCGCATACAGCAGCACCGCCAGCACGAGCGCCCCCACGCGGTCCGGCGCCAGCGGCCGCCCGGCGCGCGACGCGCCCGCGACCACGGCGGCGGCGACCGAGGCGGTCCAGATCGGGAGGTTGATGCCCAGGCCCGCGCCGGTGAACAGGAGGTCCAGCCACAGTCCGAGGCCGAGCGCGGTCGCGGCGACGATCCACGCCTGTCGGGTAGTCAGCGCGAGTGGCGGCGCCGCGACGCTCGAGACGATCGCATCGAGCCGCCCGAGCAGGGGCCCCTCGAGCGCGCCATCGCGCCCCGTGGCGCCGGTCATGCCTGCCTGGATGCTCCCCGGTTCACCTGACATCTCACCCCCTGTCATGCGTCCGGATTCACGCTATTCGAGGGTGGTCGTGGGGCGGTTAAGCGGGTGCTCTTACCGCCCGGGTAATCCGCTAACGATCTGCGAACGATCGCCACACCGATCCTCGCCGCTCGCGCAGCACCTACACGCGCACGACGACCTTGCCGAAGTGCGCCTGCGACTCCAGGTAACGGTACGCCTCGAGGGCCTGTTCGAACTCGAATACGCGGTCGATCACGGGCCGCACGCCGCCCACCTCGAGCGCCCGGTTCATGTCCTCGAACATCCGGCGGCTGCCCACAGAGATGCGCGTGGCGCGCACGTTGCGCGCGACCAGCGGCGCCAACCCGCCGCCCTGGTCTGGCGCCAGCGCTCCGATGATCACAATCGAGCCACCCACGCGGGTGCAGGCGTTCGACTTCGCGAAGGTCCCCACGCCACCGACCTCCAGCACGAGGTCCACGCCGCGCCCGTTCGTGAGCTCGAGGACGGCGCGCTCCCAGTCCTCCTGCTCGCGGTAGTTCACGGTGGCGTGCGCCCCGAGCGCGCGGGCCTGCGCGAGCTTCTCGTTGCTGCTCGAGGTCACGATGGTCCGCATCCCGGCGGCGACGCCGAGTTGCAGCCCGAAGATCGAGACGCCGCCGGTCCCGAGGAGCAGCACGGTCTGGCCCGGCTTCAGGTGCGTCGCCTCGAAGAGGGCGTTCCAGGCGGTGACGGCGGCGCAGGGGAGCGTCGCCGCCTCCTCGAAGCTGAGGTAGTCGGGGATGCGCACGACGGAGGCCGCCGGGAGCACGATGACCTCGGCGAGCATGCCGTCGACGGTGCCCCCCAGGGCGTCGCGCTGGTACTCGGGGGTCACGTCTCCATCTCGCCAGTGCGGCATGAAACACCCGCAGACGCGGTCGCCGATGGCAAGTCGTGCGCCCTCGCCGACGGCCACGATCTCCCCCGCGCCGTCCGAGAGCGGAATCACGGCCGCAGCCGACCGCCGGGCGACGCCAAGGTCGCGGTAGTTGAGCGAGGTGGCACGAACGCGCACCGCCACCTCGCCGGGCCCGGGCGCCGGCTCCGGAAGGTCCACGCGGGTCAACCCCTCGATGCCGCCGCCCTGGGTCAAGCGGTACGCGCGCATGTGGTGCTCCTTGTCCACGGGGCCGCCTCGCGGCCACCGCTCACCGACGCCCTCGGGGCGTCGCTATGGGGTCTCGTAGGCCCAGCCTCGGATGAGGTGGTACGCGATAGCGATCGAGCCGGGGATATCGAGGACGGCGCTGCGCCCCTCTACGGCCGCGCGCACCTCGGCGCGGTCGAACCACTCGGCGCTCGCGATCTCGATGCCATCCACGGTGACGGCGTCGGTCACGGCGGTCGCGCGGCAACCGATCATGAGCTGCGAGGGGAACGGCCACGGCTGCGAGGTGACGTAGCGGACGTCCCGGACGACGACGCCCGCCTCCTCGAACACCTCCCGCGCGACGGCCTCCTCAATGCTCTCACCGGGCTCGAGGAACCCCGCCAGGCAGGACCGGCGGTTGCCGGGGGCGGTAGCGCGTCGCGCGAGCAGCAGGCGGCCCTCGTGCTCCACGAGCATGATCACGGAGGGGTCGACGCGGGGGTAGTGGCGAGCATCGCAGCGCGTGCAGCGGCGGCGTGCCCCGCCCTCGATGTGCTCGGTGGGGGCGCCGCACTGAGCGCAGAACTGGTGCCGTGCGTGCCAGTCGACGAGCGCCCGCGCCTGTCCGAGGATGCCGACCTCGGTGGCCGGTAGCTGCGCGGCGAGCGTGCGCGCGTCGACGAAGCGGCTTGCCTCGCCAGTCTCGAGGTCGTTGACCGCGACTGCGAAGTGCGGCACGCCCTCGAGCGTCCCGAGGAACACGGGGAACGCGCCCTCGGCCATTCCCCGGAGCGCGCTCCCGTCCTGCCAGGCCAGGACGGGGTCCTCCCCCGCGACGAGCGCCTCGAGGCGCCGCAGCGGCAGGAAGCGCGCCCCGGGGGCCTCGAGCTGGGCGCGCACCCACGCCTCGTCATGCGCCTCGGTCACCGGCCGCGCGAGCGGATTCGAGGTGAACGCGAGCGGCCGGTTGGCGTCGCGGACGTCCCACCACGTGGTCACGAGGCACCCACCGTGGCCGCATCGAGGCGGCGCTTCGCCTCGGTGTACACGTCGGCT
>CADEHD010000296.1 GCA_902827055.1 uncultured Chloroflexota bacterium
GCGCGAACGCCCGCGCGAACGCCATCGCGGTGCTGGCGCACCCCCCGCGCTGCGTTACGATGGTTGTGGCGGGTAGCACGAGCGAGGCTCCCATGTGCGGAATCATCGGCTACACCGGTCGACGGCCGGCTGGCCCGATCGTCATCGAAGGGCTGCGTCGCCTCGAGTACCGCGGCTACGACTCGGCGGGTATCGCCCTCTTCGACCGCGACCACGAGCTCTATGTCGCGAAGGCCACGGGCAAGCTCGATAACCTCGATGCCCGCGTCGAGGGGCGCCTGCCCCCGGCGGTCGCCGGCATCGGCCACACGCGCTGGGCGACCCACGGCGCACCCACCGACTCCAACGCGCACCCCCACCTCGACCCCACGGGGCGCGTTGCGGTCGTGCACAACGGCATCGTCGAGAACTTCGAGGCACTGCGGCGTCGCTTCGAGGCTCGCGGCGAGCGCTTCATCTCGGACACGGACACCGAGGTCATCGCGCACCTGCTCGCGGAACGCCTCGAGGCGGGTGACGACCTCGCGGAGGCGATGCGCGTCACGATCCCCCTGCTCGAGGGCGCGCAGGCGATCGTCGCCGTCAGCGTCGATGACCCGGGCCGCCTCGTCGCGGCGCGCGTGGGGAACGCCGGCGGCATCGTGATTGGATACGGCGACGGCGAGCACTTCGTCGCCTCCGACCTGGCTGCGCTCCTCCCGCACACGCGACGCGTCGTTTTCCTCGACCCGGGGCAGATCGCCGACGTGCGTCTCGATGGCGTGAGCTACCTCGATACCGACGGCGCGACGCTCGAGAAGGCGATCGAGCAGCAGTCGTTCGATGCGGTGGCGGCGGTCCGCGGTCGCTACAAGCACTTCATGCTCAAGGAGATCCACGAGCAGCCCGACGTCGCCCTCGATGGAGTGCGGGGCCGCTACTCGAACGACCCGCCCCGGATCGAGCTCCCGGAGCTCGCCCTCGACCGCGCCCGCCTCGAGCGGATCCAGCGAGTCGTCCTGGTCGGGATGGGCACCTCGATGCACGCGGCCACCGTGGGGCGGCACTACATCGAGCGGTTCGCGCGTATCCCCGCCGAGGTCGATAACGCCGCGGAGTTCCGCTACCGCGAGCCGGTCCTCGATGACCGCACGCTGGTCATCTCCGTGGCGCAGTCCGGCGAGACAGTCGACACGCTCTGGGCCATGGAGGAGGCGCGCGCCGCGGGCTGCCTCCAGGTGGCGATCTGCAATACGCCCGGCTCGCAGGCAACGCGCGTCGCCGACGCGACGGTGTTCATGCGCGCGGGCCCGGAGATCGCCGTCGCCAGCACCAAGACAATGGTGGGCTCGATGCTCGCGCTGCACGCGCTGGCGCTGCACCTCGGACACCTGCGCGGCGCCCTGGGGCGCGATGCCCTCCACGAGCAGGTGGCGGGCGCGCTCCACCTCCCGTCGGCCATCGGCGAGGCGCTCCTCCTCGAGCATGACATCGAGGAGCTCGCCGCGCGCTACGCGGGCTACGAGAACTTCCTCTTCCTCGGTCGCGGCCTGGCCTACCCGATGGCCCTCGAGGGCGCGCTGAAGCTGAAGGAGGTCAGCTACATCCACGCCGAGGGCTATGCCGCCGGCGAGATGAAGCACGGGCCCATCGCCCTCATCGACGAGCACATGCCGGTGGTAGCGCTCGCCCTCGACGACGACCTCCACGACAAGATGCGCTCGAATATCGAGCAGGTGAAGGCACGCCGCGGTCGCGTGATCGCCCTGGTCTCGGCGGGCGACACCTCCCTGGATGGCGTCGCCGACGACGTCCTGGCCCTCCCGCGGGTGGTCCCGGCGCTGCAGCCGCTGGTCGCGGTCGTGCCGATGCAACTGCTCTCGTACTACATCGCGGTGCGGCGTGGTGCCGATGTCGACCAGCCGCGCAACCTCGCGAAGACGGTCACGGTCGAGTAGCCACGGCGTCCGTATCCTGTCGCCTCGCCATGCGCGGGCCGAAGGGGTATAACCACGCCATGCCCTACTGCTCGAACTGTGGCCATGAAGTCGCCGAGGGCGTGGCGTTCTGCCCGCAATGCGGGACGGCGCTCGGCGCGTCGGGCGCTGCGACGCGCGCGTACGCGGGCTTCTGGCGCCGCTTCGCGGGTCACGTCATCGATGGCGTCGTGGTGAGCATCGCCTCCGCGACGATCACGGGGATCCTGGGGCTCGGCATGCTCGCGGGAGACGGCCCGATGTACGGCCTCGAGGGCCCATCGAACCTCATCAGCCTGCTGCTGTCCGTCGCCTACTACTGGTTCTTCAACGCTCGAGGTCAGACGCTGGGCCAGGCGGCGCTCGGCGTGCGCCTCGTTGACGCCGACGGCAACCCGCCTGGCAACCAGAAGGCGCTGATCCGCGTCCTGATGTCGTTCGTGAGTGCGTTCGCCCTGCTGATTGGCTACATCTGGGCGGCATTCCACGCCGAGAAGCGCACCTGGCACGACATCGTCGCCGGGACCTGGGCAGTGCGCGTGTAGCCTCGGCACGGGGCCTTGCTCGGCAGGTCGCCGAGCGCCCAACCGCTTCGGACGCACTGCAG
>CADEHD010000297.1 GCA_902827055.1 uncultured Chloroflexota bacterium
GAGGGCGTCCGAGAGCGTGCCGCCACCAATCGAGGCCATAGGGGACGCCTCGCCGAGGCCACGCAGCCCATCCGCACCCACGAGCTCCAGCAGCAGCCCCTCGCGCTCACCAAGCGCGCCGTGGGCAGCCTCGAAGCGGTGGCGCATCGGCAGGCGGAACGTGCGCCAGCGCGCGGCGACCAGGCGAGGTGGGGGCAGCGACAGGAACGACGTGACCTCGGCGCCCACGGGGCGCTACCGCGCCACGCCCACCGCGAGGAGCAACCCGAAGACGAGGTGCAGGCGCGCCGTGTGCCTCAACGCGACGTTCAGCGCCGGCCCCTCGCTCTGCGCGAGCACGGCCGCCGTCGGGGCCCACGCCAGCGGCAGGCTCAGGAACGCGAGGAGCGTCCACGCGGAGAACTCACCGAGCAGCCAGAGTGCCGCCGCCGCCACGTACGCGGCAATGATCGTCAGCACGAAGTGGAGTCGCGCGAGCCGCGGCCCGAGGATGACCGCGAGCGTGCGCTTGCCCGCGATCCGGTCTGTGTGGATGTCGCGGACGTTGTTCACCACCAGGATGGCCGACGTCGTCAGCCCCACCGGGATCGAGGCGGCCAGCGCCGGCCCGGACACGCGCAGCGCCTGGACGTAGTACGTCCCAACGACCGCAGCGACACCGAAGAAGGCGAACACGAAGATCTCGCCCATCCCTCGGTACCCGAAGGGCCACGGCCCGCCGGTGTACGACAGGAGCGCGACGATCGAGGAGAGCCCGATGGCCACCACCGGCCAGCCCGCCACCGCCGTGAGGTACAGCCCGGCCAACGTCGCGATGCCGATGGCCACCCACAGGCCAGTGACCACCTCGCGCTGACTCAGAAGGCCCAGCTGCGTCACGCGCGGCGGTCCGATGCGATGCTCGGTGTCCGCGCCGCGCCGGAAGTCGGACACGTCGTTCGCCAGGTTCGCCGCCACCTGCAGCGCGAGCCCGCCGAGCATCGCCGCGCTCGCCGGGCCCACCGCCAGGACTCCGTCGCGCGCCGCCACAGCAGTGCCAACGACCACGGGTGCCACGGCCGCCATCAGCGTCGGTGGCCGGATCGCCAGGCGCCAGATCTGGAGGCGGGAGAGGTGTGCGAAGTCTGCCGCAGTGGCAGGCCGCCTGCTGCTCATATGCGCGGGTGCCCCTCGTTACGGCAGTCGCGGGAACTGCGCGAAGTTCGGCTGGCGCTTCTCGAGGAACGCGTTGCGCCCCTCCTTGCCCTCGGCCGTCTGGTAGAACAACGATGTCGCATCGCCCGCAATCTGCTGCAACCCCACGATGCCGTCCGTGTCCGCGACGAACGCCGCCTTCAGGAACCGGATCGCCGTGGGGCTGTGCCCGAGAATCTCGCGTGCCCACTGCACGCCCTCGTCCTCCAGCCGGTCGAGCGGTACGACCGCGTTCACGAGGCCCATCTGCAGCGCCTGCTGCGCGTCGTACTGGCGGCAGAGATACCAGATCTCGCGAGCCTTCTTGTGCCCCACGATGCGCGCGAGCTGCGCCGAGCCCAGGCCCGCGTCGAACGAGCCCACTCGAGGCCCGGTCTGACCGAACCGCGCGTTGTCGGCCGCGATAGTGAGGTCGCAGATGACATGCAGCACGTGCCCCCCGCCGATCGCGTAGCCCGCGACCAGCGCGATGACCGGCTTCGGCATCGTGCGGATGTAGCGCTGGAGCTCGAGCACGTTGAGGCGCGGCACCCCGTCGTCGCCGACGTACCCGCCCTCGCCACGGACGCGCTGATCGCCACCCGAGCAGAATGAGCGCCCGCCGACGCCGGTGAAGAGCACGACGCCCACCTCGGGGTCGTGGTGCGCGTCGCGGAACGCCTCCAGCAGTTGGTCGAGCGTCTGAGGCCGGAAGGCGTTGTGCACCTCCGGCCGGTTGATCGCGATCTTCGCGATGCCGTCCATCTTCTCGAAGAGGATGTCGCTGTATTCGCGGACGGTCGTCCAGTCCGTTGCCATCGTCCCGCCTGCCGTTCCCCCTGGCTCGCCTGGAGCGCGAGCTACCCCGTCCCACCTCGAGTGCCATCGGCACCTGCGGCGCTCGGGCTTCGGTCGCCGCTCCCGGCTGTACCGTGCACACGCCTCAAGAACTCGAGCACCAGCGTCGAGAACTCGGCCGGTCGCTCAACGTGAGCCGCATGCCCCGCGTCATCAATGACAGCAATCGTAGCGTCCGGCAGTCCCTCTGCCATCTCTTGCGCCAGCGCCGTGAACTTCGTGTCGAGCGCGCCCGTAATCAGGAACGTCGGCACGCGCACCTGCCCCAGTCGCGCGCGCACGTCCTCCTGCGCGCCGGTCCCCATCCCGCGCAGACTGTTCGCGAGGCCGATCGCGCGGTTGCGCAGACGACCGGCGCGCACCCGATCCTGCCGCTCCGGCGCCATGCGCTTCTGCGAGGCGAAGAGCGGCACTTCCTGCCAGAAGTCGACGAACGGCTCCACGCCCTCCACGCGGGCCCGCTGGGCCAGCACCTCGCCGGCGGCCACGCGTGCCTCGCGCCCTTC
>CADEHD010000298.1 GCA_902827055.1 uncultured Chloroflexota bacterium
CCTGGACCAGCGCGTCGATGACCGACTGGCACACCGCGGGTTCGACGCCCCACAGACGCTGTGCCTGCTCGCTGGTCAGACGCAGGCCGGGCATTTCGTTGAATTCGGCACGAACGCGGGTGACGAGGGTGTGCAGCTCCATGGCAGCGGGCTCCTGGTACGGATTGCAAGCGCCGGTGGGACGACAACGCGGTGCGAAGGGAGCCGCGGAGGACGTCTCGCGACGCCCTCCGCGGAGGGACCACCGGGTGAAGAGATCCGGGAGGCTCCGGTCTATTCGCCGTCTCTCTGGAGCAAGAGGTACGCCACTGCCGGCCACGGTCCCGGCGCCGCCGGACATCACGAGGTTCGCGCCTGTTTTCCGCGGTCCGGCGCCATCGGCGGCGGCGGTGGCGGCCGATCGCCAGAGCTACCAAATCGTAGGATTGGCGGCGATGCCCCACAACTCGGTTGGATCACCGCCGCGGATGGCCGCGTGCCGGCGAGCGATTCCGCGCGGTGCCGCCGGCAGCGAACTTGCTCGAACCCGCGTACACGGGGACAATGTGCGCTTCCCCCTCGGGACCTCTTATGACTGATACCCGCACGCTCGCCGACGCTTCGTATGAAGGTTCACTGCTCTGGACTTTGGAGGAGATCAGCCGCCTGACGTCGGGCAGCGGCGACCCCTCGGAGACCCTCGGCAACATCGTTCACCTCATCCAGGCGCGCTTCGCCACCGACGTCTGCTCCGTCTACCTGCTCGAATCCGATCGCCGCAATCTGGTGCTCGCCGCCACCGTCGGCCTGCGCACCGAGAGCGTCGGCCGCGTCCGGATGGGCGTCGACGAGGGCCTGGCCGGACTCGTCGCGCAGCAGTTGACACCGCTGGTGGTCGCCGACGCCACCGCCCATCCGCGGTTCAAGTACTTTGCCGAGGCCGGCGAAGATCCGTATCACTCGTTCCTCGGCGTGCCGCTGATGGACCGCGGGCTGCTCGAAGGCGTGCTGGTCGTCCAGACCCTCGAGCCGCGCAGCTTCAGCGACCAGGACGTCCGCATGCTGATGACGGCCGGCGCCCAGCTCGCGCCGATCGTCGGCGAAGCACGCGCCGTCGGCCAGATCGTCGCGCCGACCCATCGCCGGCTGACGGCGCTGGCGCAGAACCTGTGGTGGAGCTGGGACAACGACTCGACCAGCCTGTTCCGCGAGCTCGACCCGCACCTCTGGCGGGTGGTCGACAAGAACCGGGTGGCGATGCTGCAGCAGATGCCGATCGAGCGGCTGCAGAAGGATGCCGCTGGCATCGAGGCCTCCCTCGGACTGCCCATGCAGGCGTCATGCCGCGACCTCGTCAAGTTCAATCCGCATACCGCTGCCTACCTCGAGGTGCGGCCGAAGCCGGTGCGCGACCGCTGAGCGGCCCCAGCGAAGCGGTCCGCTCAGCGGTCGCCAAGCTGGCGAACGATCGCCTCCACGATCTGCGCCGGCGATGCATCGATGTCGACCACGATCGCGTCCTCGGGGGCTTCGAGCGCCGCGAACTGTGAATCGAGGAGGCCGGGCGGCATGAAGTGGCCCGTCCGCGAGGCGAGCCGGGCGCCGATCAACGCGCGAGACCCGGATAGATGGACGAAGTGCATCGACGGCACGTCCGCGGCGAGCCAGGTGCGGTATCGCGATTTCAGGGCGGAGCACCCGATCACGACGCTCGCACCGGCGCCGGTCGTGGCGCGCGCCAGCGCGTTGAGGCGGTCGAGCCAGGGTTGCCGGTCGGTGTCGGTGAGCGGGACGCCCGCGCGCATCTTCGCGACGTTGGCGGGCGGGTGGTAGTCGTCGCCGTCGTGAAAGCGCCAGCCGAGCCGCTCCGCCAGGAGGCCGCCGATGGTGGTCTTGCCGGCGCCCGAGACGCCCATCACGATCACCGCGATGCCCGCCGGCGCGCCAGCCATCACGTGGTTCGCCGAACCTGCCACAGATGGATACGCGCGGCACCGACCACGGTCGTGCGGTCGGGCGGCCAGTCGCCGCCCCAGCCGAACTCGTGCGAAACGACGCGCGCACCATCGCGAAGCTGCTGGCGCAGCGAGTGCTTGAGTTTCTCCATCATCTCGGGCAGCAGGAACAGGGCCACGACGGTCGCGGGGCGCACGTCGGTGACGAACAGGTCCTCTACGTGGAACGTCACGCGGTCGGAAACGCCCGCTTTCGCGGCATTCGCACGGGCTTCCCGGACCAGGCCGGCGTCGAGCTCGATGCCGACCCCGCGTGCACCGAACCTGGTCGCGGACATGATCGGAATCCGCCCGTCGCCGCAGCCGAGGTCGTAGACGACGTCAGCGGGGCCGACGTGAGCGAGGCGCAGCATGGCCTCGACCGTCTCGTCCTTGGTGGTGACGAAGGGCGCATCCGGTGCGCGGATGGGCAGGCGCTCGAATGCGCCGCATGCAGCAAGGCTCAGTGCCCCGAGCGATGCGACCGCGCGCCGCCGAGGGAGATCAGCGCCCTTCGGCCGCATTGGTGCCTTCCATGCCGCGGCTCACGAGCATCAGC
>CADEHD010000299.1 GCA_902827055.1 uncultured Chloroflexota bacterium
GCAGGAGTACAGCGCCTCTTCCGCGCTTCGGGTGCGCAGGCGATCGCCGCCCTCGCGTTCGGCACGGCCACCATCCCGAAGGTCGACAAGATCTTCGGGCCGGGTGGCTTGTTCGTGACGCTGGCGAAGCAGCAGCTCTACGGCACGGTCGGCATCGATGCGCTGTTCGGACCCACCGAGACCCTCGTGCTCGCCGATGACAGCGCCGCGCCCGACCTCTGCGCCGCGGACCTCCTCGCGCAGGCGGAGCACGACGTCCTCGCGACGCCCGTGCTGATCACGACGAGCCTGGCCCACGCCGAGGAGGTAGCCGCCGCCGTGGACGAACAGCTCGCCACCCTCGATCGCCGCGCCATCGCCGCGCAGGCCATCGCCCGAGGCGGAGCCGTGGTCGCCGCCAGCCTCGACGAGGCCGTGGCGCTGGCCAACGAGTTCGCCCCGGAGCACTTCTGCCTGCTCACGCGCGAGAACGAGCGCCTGATCCCCCTCGTACGGAACGCGGGCGGCATCTTCGTGGGCGAAAGCTCACCCGAGGTCCTGGGCGACTACGTGGCCGGGCCCAGCCACGTCATGCCGACCGGCGGGTCCGCGCGATACGCGTCGCCGCTCTCCGTCAACGACTTCCTGCGCGTGATCTCCCTGGTTGACGTGTCGCCCGCCGAGTTTCGGCACATCGGGCCGTACGCCGCGACGCTCGCGCGCGCCGAGGGCCTCACCGGGCACGCTCGCGCCATCGAAATGCGCCTGGAGGGCCGGTAAGTGGCACGCTTTGACCCCTCGCAGGCACGCCGCGCGGCCCTGCGCACGCTGACCGGGTACGTCCCCATCGAGCCGCCCGAGGAGGTGGCCGCGCGCTACGGCGTCGCCCCGGACGCCATCGTGAAGCTCGACGGCAACGAGAACCCGTACGGACCCTCGCCGCGCGCGGTCGCTGCGCTCGCCGCGCCCTACGCCGCCCACCGGTACCCGGACCCCGACCAGCGGCGCCTCCGTGCCGCCCTTGCGAGTCACCTCGGAGTGCCCGTGGCGAACGTGCTTGCGGGAGCTGGCTCCGACGAGCTCATCGACCTCATCTTCCGCGCCTACGTCGAGCCGGGGGACCGCATCGTCGTCGCGCCGCCGACCTTCGGCATGTACGCGTTCGACGCCGAGTTGCACGGCGCGTCGGTCCTCGAGGTCCCCCGCGATGACTCGTGGCGCCTCGACGCGGACGCGCTTCTCGAGGCATCCGCGAGTGCCAAGGTCGTGTTCATCCCCTCGCCGAACAACCCGACGGGCGACCTGCTCGCGCCTGACCTCGCGGAGCGCCTGCTCGAGACCGGGGCGCTGCTCGTCGTCGACGAGGCCTACATCGAGTTCTCGCACGCGACGTCCCTCGCGAGCCGCGCTGCGGAGGGCGCACCCCTCGTGGTGCTGCGCACGTTCAGCAAGTGGGCTGGCCTCGCTGGTCTGCGCGTGGGCTACGGCATCATGCCCGCCGAGATGGTGGCGCTTCTGATGCAGATCAAGCAGCCCTACGACCTCAACGTCGCTGCCGAGGTCGCCGCACTGGCGTCGCTGGAGGACCGCGCGGTCCTCGATGAGCGCGCCTGCACGATCACGGGCGAGCGGGACGCACTGGCGCAGGCACTGGCCTCGACCGGCTGGATTCACCCGTGGCCGTCGGAGTCGAACTTCCTGCTCTGCCGCCTCGACGGCGCGCGCGGGCTCGACGTTCGCGAGGGGTTGCGACGCCACGGGGTGTTCATCCGCTACTTCGACACCCCGCGCCTGCAGGACCACATTCGCATCTCCATCGGCACCGCCGCCGACTCCGCGCGTCTGCTCGCGGCGCTCGAGGCGGTCCGCGCTGACATCGATGCCGGGAGGCTGCCCGCATGAACGACCGCCGCGCCACCGTGGACCGCGAGACGGCGGAGACGAAGATCCACATCGGCCTCAACGTGGATGGAACCGGACGCGCCGAGGTGCAGACCGGCATCGGGTTCTACGACCACATGCTGACCGCCTTCGCGCGTCACGGCCGATTCGACATCGAGGTCCGCTGCGAGGGCGATCTGCACGTCGACGCCCACCACACCATGGAGGACACCGCGCTCGCCCTCGGTGCAGCGTTCGACCGGGCGCTGGGGGATCGGGCCGGGATCGCGAGAATGGGCGATGCGCTGGTGCCCCTCGACGAGGCGCTGGTGCAGGCCGTCATCGACGTCTCGGGACGGCCGTTCGCGGTCACCAGCTTCGACTGGGTCGGCGAACGGATTGGCGAAGCGCCGACCGAGATGGTCGCGCACGTCCTGCAGTCGTTCGCGACGGCCGCGCGCGTGACGCTCCACGTCCGCCAGCTCGCCGGGGCGAACGACCACCACATCGCGGAGGCCGCGATGAAGGCGCTCGGCCGCGCGCTCGACGCCGCGACTCGCCTCGATGAGCGCATCGCAGGCCAGGTGCCATCCACCAAGGAGACGCTGACGACCTAGGGCGGCAGGGCAGCAGGTACAGCGCCACGAGGCTCGGCCCCCCGACGTCCGCAG
>CADEHD010000300.1 GCA_902827055.1 uncultured Chloroflexota bacterium
TTCGTGGCCTTCAGCGTGCATCCGTTCGTTGGGGTGCCGGTGGCGGTGGTCGCGTGCGGACTGGCGATCGGTACCGTGTCGGCGCTGGAGGGCATCTTCAAGGCTGCGCTCTACGACTTCGCGTCGGGCGGGCAGCCGGTGGGGTTCGAGCGAGCATCCTTGGCCAACGCCTACCGCGCGCTCTAGCGGCGCACGCACTCCACGCACCCGGGTCCCGTGTTCGGGACCCACGAGGGGCAGCCACGGTCGACGTGGGCTGCCCCTCGTCGCGTGCTAGCGGACCTCGACCGGTCCGTTCGAGGTCCGGATGGTGAGGCGCGCCTCGCCATTCCCGACCCGACCGCTCAGCCGCGCGTCGGTCTTCGTCCCATCGAGGACCGCGAACCGCGAGGTGATGCCGCTGTTCGACGTGGTGGCGTCCAGGGCGAACGACGCGGTGCCGTCGACCACCACCTCGATGGGGCCGTTGGACGATTCCATGCTGTTGTCCGTCCCCGCGTCGATTGCGCCGCTGTAGCGGATGAGGCCGTTGCTCGTGGCGAGTTGGACAGCACCGCCCCGCTGCCCCTCGATGCGCAACGGGCCGTTGCTGCCACGCACGCTGAGTGGGCCCTCGTGGCGGTCGACTGCGATGCTCCCGTTTGAACCCTCGATGGTCAGAGCGCCCCGGCCCCCCGTGACTTCCACGGGACCGTTTGACGCCTTCACGCGACCCACCTCGAAGCTGCCCACGACGCGGACCGGGCCGTTCGACGCGTCGACCTCGACGGTGGACCCGGCCGGGACCTGCACTTCCATGTGCGCGCCACGTTGACCGATGCGCGCCTCGAAGCTGCTCCGCCGCTTGAGTTCGATGCGGGCCTCGCCGGCCGCGAGCGAGCCGGCGTAGTCGTGCACGTCCTCGGGGTGCTCACCGCTCACGATGACGGCTCCGGCTGGCCCCTCGGTGACGGTGACGCCGCCGTCCTCGACCAGCACCTTCAGGCGCACCGTCGAGGGCGCCTCGAACCGCTCGCCAAAGGCGACGAGCGGTCGGGGCGCGCAGGCCGCACCGAACGCGGTAAGCACCGTGATGATGGCGACGAGGAGGGGGGATGCAGGCAGGTACCCGCCGAGGCCTCCCTGCCTCCGCCGCAAGCGATCCTGCTGCAAACAGACCGCCCTCTCTCGAATGGGGAATACCCGCAGGGTACTGCGGGATTGGGAGGGTACTGCGCGACGCGCCTCCGCGAAACGTTGCGCGTTCGTGACGCCTCGACTATCCCGGGAGCAGGCCTCCCAGCGCCGCGAGGTCATCCGGCGTGTTGACGTTGATGAACGAGCGCCCGGTCGGATCCGCCTCGGCGTAGTCGTCCGGATCGAGATAGACCGCGTCGAGCGCTTCCGCGACCGTCACGACCGCGCGGTCACCGGCCGCCAGGCGAGCGCGGATGCCCTCGGCGGCCACGGCGGGCCAGGCGCTGCACAGGCCCTCGGGCTGGCCGCGGTGTCGAGGGAGCACCGGGCGCGACGCCTCGACGGCCCGACGCGCGAGGAGCGCGAGCAGCGGAGGCTGCAGGTAGGGCATGTCGCATCCCACGACGACGGCGACGGCAGACGGCGCCCCCTGGAGTCCCGCGAGGCCCGCGAGGCCCGCGAGGATGCCGCGGAGAGGCCCCTCGCCTTCCACCTCGTCGCGGTGCTGCTCGACGGGCACCGCGGCAGCCACCGGGGGCAGATCGCCCGAGGGCGGGCCCACGAGGACGATCTCCGATACCCCGGCGGCGACCAGCGCGTCGACGGCACGTTGGACCATCGTCCGCCCGTCGACCTCGAGGGTGGCCTTGTCGCGACCCATGCGCCGCGAGCGGCCTCCGACCAGCACGATGCCACGCACGCCGCGTTCCATGGCTCCCCCGCCCTTCACCCCTCGGATGATCGCAGGTGGCCGAGACGCCGTCGCGACGACCGCCGCCGTGAGGTGGGCGCTGAGGTCCGCAACGCGGTTCGCTACCGTATGGGTGCACGCTCAGGGGGCGACATGACACAACTCGAGCAATTCCGACTGGGCAAGGACGAGTTCTTCCGGGATGCCCCGGAGTCGCCGCTCTCGCCCTCGCAACACCGGGAGTTCGCAGGCCTGCGCTACTACGAGGAGAACGCGGCGCTGGTGTTCGAGCTCGAGGCCGAGCCGTTCGCGATCCAGGACCTGGTGGCGATGCAGACTTCGACGGGCGGCGAGGCAACATACCAGCGCTGGGCCCGGGTGACCTTCGAGGTGGACGGGCAGGAGGCCGCGCTCACGCTCTACCGCGAACCCGGTTCGGGGCACATCTTCCTGCCGTTCCAGGACGCCAACGCGGGCACCGAGACGTACGGCGCGGGTCGTTACCTGGAGGTGCTGCCCCTCGAGGGGGATCGCGTGCTGCTCGACTTCAACTACGCGTACAACCCGTACTGCGCCTACAACGTCGGCTGGTCGTGCCCTGTGCCTCCCGCGGAGAACCTTCTGCGCGTCGCCATCCGCGCCGGGGAGC
>CADEHD010000301.1 GCA_902827055.1 uncultured Chloroflexota bacterium
AAGCCCTTCATCGGGCCCTCGGCGGCGGCCATGAAGGCCTCGTTGATGGCGCCGATCGAGGCGGGCTGGGCGAGGTCCGTGACGAGGTCGACGACGGAGACCGTCGGCGTGGGGACGCGGAACGCGAGGCCCGTGAGCCGGCCCTTGAGCTCCGGGATCATCTTCGTGGCGGCCTCGGCGGCGTTGGTGCTCGTGGGGATGATGTTGAGGGCGGCGGCGCGGGCGCGACGGAGGTCGTCGTGCTTGCGGTCCACCAGGTTCTGGTCGTTGGTGTAGGAGTGGATGGTCGTCATGAAGCCGCGCTCCACGCCGAAGGCGTCGTGGAGGACCTTGACCATCGGGACCACGCAGTTGGTGGTGCAGGAGCCTGGCGAGATGACGTGGTGGGACTTGGGGTCATACTCCTCGTGGTTGACGCCCATGATCACCATCCAGTCCTCGCCCTTGCCGGCAGCGGAGATGATGACCTTCTTGACGCCATCGCGGAGGTGGAGGGCGGCGGCCTTGCGGTCGCGGAACTCGCCCGTGCACTCGACGACGATGTCCACCTGCTGGTCGCCCCACGGGACCTTCGAGGGGTCGCTTTCGCCGAAGACGGCGACCTCGTGGGTGCCGCCGACGAGGAAGGAGTGCTCGCGGTCCTCGATGGTGGCCGGGAATCGGCCGTAGTCGGAGTCGTACTTGAGCAGGTGCGTGTGCATGGAGACGGGTGTGCGGCCGTTGATGGCCACGATCTCGAAGTCCTGCCGATGGTTCAGCCACCAGGCGCGGAAGAACTGGCGTCCTGTGCGCCCGAAGCCGTTGATCGCCACTCGCACCGTCATCTGAATGCCCTCTCCCGCCTGGGCGGTCCTCGCCCACCCCACCTGGCCGACTCGCGATCCTGGCCGCTGCGTTCCTGGCGTCCCTGTCAGAACGTCAGGTGCGCGGCCAAGGGTAGCCCACCTCCGTGCGATAGCGCCCGCCGCGAGGGGGCCCTGCCGCTAGAGGAGGATGCGTTTCGCCGCGTCCCCCGTGCGCCGACGGAAGTCGGTGAGCAGGTGCCGGCGGCGGCCGTCCTCGTCGACATATTCCTCGAGGCGGCTCCGTGGAGCGTCGCCGCTGGCGGTTGAGATTGCGTGGTGTTCCGCGACGCGCAGGTGGTTCACCACCGCCTCGCGAAGCTCCGGGGGGGCCGGGAAGAGCGTCGTGGCGTGGAGGGCGAAGTGGAGCTGGGCCGTTCCGAGGTGGAGGAGCCAGCCGAGGATGAGCTCCGCCCACCCGAGGTGGAACGCGCGGTCGCCGAAGACCAGCGGGTACTTCTGGCGGGACGCCTCGTTGGCGGTGAAGAGGGCGCTGGCGCCGAAGTTGGGCCTCGCGAGGTCGCTGGCGCCGCGGTAGATGACGCGCAGCGCGGCGTCGCTGGCGATCACCTCGCCGGCGAAGTAGTGCCCGAGCCCCACCTCGTCGGAGCGGGTGGCGGTGTGGGTGGCGTAGCCGCGGTGTGCCCAGGCCTTGAACGCCTCCCACGCGGCGGGGTCGGAGGCGAGGCCGCGCTCGGCGGCGACCAGCTCCGCGACCTGGCGCACGAGGCCGAGGGCCGACTGGTACGAGCCCAGCCTCGTGAGGTGGGCGGCGTCCGAGGTGGTGACCAGCGCGCGGCTCCACAGGGAGGCGATGCTCGCCATGCGCATGGTGCGGGCGCTGAGGGTGTAGCCCGTGGCGGCGAGGCGGACCTGGAGATCGAGGTTGGCGGAGAGCAGCCGGAGGTCCTCGGCGAGCACGAAGCCTGTCTGGCGCCAGGCGTCGTCGGCGTCGGCGGGCAGCTCGGGCGGCTTGCCGAGGAGCGTCCACGCCTCGGGGACGCGCATGCCGGAGACGCGCTGGGGCGGCTCGGCGATTTGCGAGGGCTCCTCGTGGTGGTGTTGCGTCATGCAATCCACGCTAGGGCGCGAGGACCGGCGCGTACAGGTGCTCCAGCCCGGCTGCCGCGTGCGCGCACCTGCCCGCGCCACGCGCTCGGCCCGGACGCACGTTGGCTAGGGGCGCGCGGTCGCGGTTCGTTGTCCGGGCGCCGCCTAGGCGAAGGCGGAGCGACCGGGGTAGTAGGCGGCGCTGCCGAGTTCCTCCTCGATGCGCAGGAGTTCGTTGTACTTGGCGTTGCGGTCGGTCCTCGCGGGGGCGCCCGTCTTGATCTGGCCGACGCCGGTGGCGACCGCGAGGTGGGAGATGAAGGTGTCCTCCGTCTCGCCGGAGCGGTGGGAGATGACCGCGTTCCAGCCGGCCTGCTTCGCCATGCGGATCGCCTCGAAGGTCTCGGTCAGGGTGCCGATCTGGTTGACCTTGATGAGGATGGCGTTGGCGGCGCGCTCCTCGATGCCGCGAGCGAGGCGCTCGACGTTGGTGACCAGGAGGTCGTCGCCGACGAGCTGGACGCGGTCACCGACGCGGCGGGTGAGCTCGGCCCAGCCGGCCCAGTCGTCCTCGGCCATGCCGTCCTCGATGGAGACGATCGGGTAGGCGCCAACCCAGT